>DAOOIV010000004.1 GCA_035384605.1 Phycisphaerae bacterium | reverse complement strand
AGCGAGCAGGGGATGTGGCCCGGAAAGGATTCCGGGCCGAGCACGAACCTACCCTACCTGCTGGTGGAAGATTGCCATCGTGATGGGCGCTGAATGCGGAAAGGATTCCGCAGGGGGTTCGGCCCGGAAAGGATTCCGGGCCGAGCGGAAAAGGATTCCGCGGAGGATGTGGCCCGGAAAGGATTCCGGGCCGAGCGGCCCTACCCCCGCATGCCCACGCACGGCCGTGGGGATGGCGTCTGGCCGACGTAACCCATCTGCTAATGGCTAAGGCGGATGGCCTTTTTGCGGGCCGCAACCCAAGCGTTCTGCGATCAAGAAACATGCGCGCAAAATGCACACCAGTCGCGACGGAAGAGACTAAGGCAGCAGCCGGTTCATGGCGGGCGACGAGATGAGCCAGGGGCCGCGTGGAATCAGGCCGAATCGATTGAGACTTGGCTACAGTATACAGTATCTTGAATACGCACTCTGTGGCGTCATTCTGAAGTCCCACGCCGACGCGAATCTCGCGGCGATCGAGCGTCGGGCGGAGACAATAAGTGTCTGGCATGCGGCGATCGGTTCGGGGGTTTACGGCAAGCCGGTCATCCATTCGCGGACGGCGTCGGCAGCGGCGGCGACGACGGCGTCTTTGTTGGCGCCGCCGTTTGCTGCTTGCATGATCTTGCGGACCAGCGCGCTGCCAATGATTGCGCCGTCGGCGGCCGAACAGACCAATCGCACATGCTCGGCGGAACTGATGCCAAAACCGACGACAACGGGGCGGCCTGAGGCCCGGCGAATCTCTCGGACGTTATCGACGAGGTCCGGCGGGAGTTCCTTTCGCTCGCCGGTGATTCCGGTCACGGACATGTAGTAGACGAAGCCGGTGCAGGTTGCGGCGATTTTTTCACGTCGCCAGCGAGGTGAGACGGGCGAAACAAGCATCGGCAGGCAGAGGCCGGCATCGGCGACGACCTTGGCGGTCTGAGGGGCCTCCTCGAGTGACAGATCGGGCAGGATCAGCCCGTCGATACCCGCCTGGGCGGCTTGGCAGACAAACGTGTCGAGACCGATGCGGTGCACGATGGAGTAGGACAGCATTGCCAGCAGGGGCAACTGAGATTTCTGCCGAAATCGGGCCACCATCGCGAGGATGTCTCGGACACGGATTCCGCGTTGAAGAACCCTGGTGAAGGACTCCTGGATGGTCGGCCCGTCGGCGATCGGGTCGGAGTAGGGGAAGCCGATCTCGACGGCCGTCACACCGAGGCTGGTCAGGGATTCGAGAATGCGCTGAGTGGTATCAAGGTCGGGCAGCCCGGCGGTGATAAAAGGCAGGAGGCCCTTCTTACCCTTGGCCGAGAGGTCTTCAAACGCCCGTTCAATCCTATTGGTCATGATCACACCTTCGATCTCGTCAACGCCGTGCGGCAGGGCAAGCCGGCCACGGCCGCAGGCCACCGTTTCCGAAATCGTGACTATATCGGCGAACGAGGCGGCAGGCCAGCAGACGTGAACCGGAGCGCGGGCCAATGTTTAAGGGGTTGCGGATTGACGGTCCCGGCGTGATGCTCGATACTGGTCCGCGCTGAGGAGATTTGACCGCTGATAGAGAAGGCTACGAAGGTGAATGCGCTCGTGTTCAACCAGATGCTTCGGTTCGACGCGAAATACCCGGAGCCATTGCCAGGAGAGGATGAGGCGCTGATTGAGGTGAAGCTCGCGGGTGTCTGCGCCACGGATATCGAGATTACCAAAGGGTATATGAGTTTCGCCGGGGTACTTGGCCACGAGTTTGTCGGAACGGTGGTGAAGGGATCGAGGCGGTGGCGGGGGCGGAGGGTAACGGCTGAGATCAATTGCGTCTGCGGCAAGTGCGACATGTGCCAGCACGGTCTGGCCAACCACTGTCGCAAGCGAAGCGTCATCGGCATCTCACGCCGGGACGGGTGCTTTGCCCAATATATAGCGGTGCCGGAACGAAATCTGCATGAAGTTCCGGAAGCCCTCAGTGACGAGCAGGCGGTCTTCATCGAGCCGCTGGCCGCGGCTTACCAGGTGATCAAGCAGTGCCCAATCGAGAAGCGGACGCGGGTGGCGGTTGTGGGGTCCGGACGACTGGGTTTGCTGGTTGCCCAGGTGCTGCGAACGACCGGTTGTCGCCTGGAGGTTATTGGGCGGAACGGGCACACGCTGGACTTTTGTGAGAAGAAGGGGATTCAGACGATCCCGCTGTCGGATCTGGTGCCGAAAACCGATCGGGACGTGGTCGTGGACTGCAGCGGCAGCCCCGAGGGCTTCGAAACAGCCGTGAAACTCGTTCGCCCCCGAGGCACCCTGGTTCTGAAGAGCACCTATGCCGGCGGGAGAGAAATCAACCTTGCGCCGGTGGTTGTCAACGAGATCGCGGTACTCGGCAGTCGTTGCGGACCGTTTCCTGATGCGATCGCAGCGCTGGCCCGGCGCGACATTGATGTTGAATCGATGGTGTCGCGTCAATTACCGTTGGCTCGCGGCGTCGAGGCGATCGAGCTGGCGGCCGATCCCCGCTACATCAAGATCCTCTTGAAGGTGAAGGGATAAGCTTTTTCTGTGGGGTACGGTCTTCAAGATGATCGAGCGATCGCACGGTGATGTGACGTTGCTCTCGTTCGAGAGCCTTGAAGCGGTGCCGCGGCTGGTTCATGCCGTGACGACCCGCCCGCAGAACTATGCCCCTCACCGGGGCAGCGGTCGCGAGGAGGCCGTTCATTGGCGAAGACGGGTGTGCGAAGTTCTCGGCATGCCTTTTGAGTCGCTGACCTCGCCGGAACAGGTTCACGGAGCGGATGTTCTGAGTCTGGAGCCGGGCGACGTCGGTCGCGGTCGCGATGGCCGGCATGGGGCGATTGCATTCGTTGACGGCCTGATGACCGACATGCCGAATGTCCCGCTGGTCATCCTCTCGGCCGACTGCCCGCTGATTCTCGTTTACGACCCCGATCGACCGGCGGTGGGGGTGGTCCATGCCAGTTGGCGAGGAACGGTAGCCGGGGCCGCAGACAACCTCGTGAAGCAGATGGTGCGGAGCTACGGCAGCGACCCTGCCCGGATGAGGGCGGCCATTTCACCCTCTGCGGGTCCATGCTGCTACGAGGTTGGTCCGCATGTGCGACGAATTGCCAAAACGAGGCTGGCCGACGCGGACAATTGCTTTGTCGAGCAGGGGGGGCGCGTTCTGTTTGACCTCTGGACCGCCAACCGAGACCAGTTGGCCGCGGCGGGCGTTCCGAGCCAGGCCATTGAGATTGCGGGCCTGTGCAGTATCTGCGATCGACGGTTCTGGAGTCACCGGCGGGACGGTGCCGAGGCCGGGCGAACGGCGCTCTTCGTGGGCTTGCGGGGCCCGCTCGCATTCAATGATCGTGCGTAGCGGCCGGGGCCACGGCGGGGCGATCAGAGGTCGGGTGATAGAGACAGACGTGAGTTTTGCCTTGAGGGGCTTACTTCAGTTCGACGTTCCAGTATGCGTGGTCGAGGAACTGCTTCCAGGAGCGATACTTGTCATGTGACAACTTGAGGTTGAGAACCGGGCTACGTCGGGGCTTGGTCGGCTTGGCGATCAGCTTGAGGTGGGCCTGCTCGGGGGTCCGGCCGCCTTTCTGAATATTGCACTTGAGACAGGCGCAGACGACGTTTTCCCAGGTGGTGGTTCCGCCCTGGCTGCGCGGGATGACATGATCAAGACTCAGCTCGGAGGTCGGGTACTTTCGGCCGCAGTACTGGCAGCAGTTGTTGTCGCGAGCGAAGATGTTGCGGCGGTTGAACTTCACTCCGCGCCTGGGAAGGCGGTCGTAGAACAGGAGCCGAATGATGCGCGGCACGACGAGACTGAAACGGACGGTCCGCACCCAGTCGTGGCGTTCGGGTTCAAAGCGCTGCTTGAGCTCGCTGACCTCCCGCCAGCTTTCAAAGTCGTAGGAGAGATACTGGTCCTCCTCGACGTGAACGACTTCGGCCAAGTTGCGATAGAGCAGGGAGAAGGCCCGCTTGGCGGTAGTGACCCGAATGGGCATATAATGGCGGTTCAGGATGAGGACATGATGACTCAGGCCTGAAAGCGGGTCGAAAACAGTACTCGTCGCGATCGCCGTCGGGAAGGCAACACCCTCCGTTGCGGCGCGAGTCCCATGTGGCAGGGACCCGGCCGTCGCCAGCCCTGCATCTACTACTTGTGCGCATTATAAGGTGACTTGTCCGAGGCTGCAACAACGGCAGAGTGCGGGACTTGTCACCCCGGCCGAATGCTCAGTCGTGGGGACTGTTGCTGAGGTTTTGCTGAATGCGTTTCAGTCGGGCTGGTCGGGAAGCGGGGGCGGGCGCGGTCAGTCTACGGCCAAAGAACCGCTCGTAGACATCGGTGACTCCCACGAGTGCCAAGAGAATGGCGAAACCGCCCACCGGCACCAGGTTCCGGGCCAGAGGCTCGGCCAGAGCTACCAGCAACCAGTGACAACCAGTGAAGAGGCCGGCAGCGGCGGCGAACCATCGCCAGGGTGGATAGCGAAGGGCGATCCACAAGCCCCAGAAGGCCGGGATCAACCAGAGGAACTGAAGAAGGATGAACGGATAGTGAGTCCGGTGGTCTCTTGTGGTGTAGATCGACTTCCACATGCGTTGGGCCAGCCAAGTGAGCGTTTGAGCGGGAGCGTCGCGGCATTGGTCGATCAGGAATCTTCCGGCGGGGGGGTGATCGGCGGTGCCAGGCGGCGAGGCGGCCAAGGCGGCCTGGGCGATATGTGAGCCGCTGCCGTCCTCAATCGCGTTCCACAAATCGGTATGGAACCGAGTGACGATCTGCCTTAAGTCATCACGAAGCCGGTCTCGGATCAGGAAGAATTTAAGAGCCGCCCGGAGGCGGAGAGCGTCGCCCGGATGGGCTGCGTGGGCGACAAGCGGGGCGGCAGCGTGGGGCCAAGCGTGACGAGTTTGAGAAGGTGACAGGGCGGCTTCTTTTTTGAGCGGGCCGTTGGACAGTACCGTAGGCAATCGTGGCAGTGCGATGGCCGCCGTAAGGATTGTCGTTCCCACGACGAACGCCGTCAGGGTGGTGATCGGCCCGGTGATTCTGCCGCCGTGTGCTCCGCGCGTGGAGAGGAGCATAGCCGGCACCGCGATCGCGAGAAACAGGAGAGATTGAAGGCTGATCGACAGGCTCGTCGCGGCCAACAAACCGAGGACTAGGGCGATGCCGGTCTTTCGCGATCGCCGCCACCACAAAAGAGCGCACCACGACAAAGAGACGAGAGCGATGAGGGAGTTGAGTCTGTCGGCCTGATTGGCGACAAACGAGAAGGAGGGATGAATGACCCAGAGTAGACCGACCCACAGGCCCCACTTGGGCCCCAACCCCAGCCACCCGATACCGTACCAGGCGATGCCGGAAAGCAGTGCGAGCAGCAGATTGGCGACAAAGAGGATCGAGGCGACCTGAGCTGCCTCCAGTCCTTGGTCCGCAAGCGCGTCAGCGATCAGCTCGTGCAACAAGCCGTGGGCGACAAGGCTGGAAGGAGCCATCGGGCGAGGCGATTGGAGGCGAAGTCCGACAAGCCAGACGAGAATCTGCATTGCGGCGGCGGCGACAAGTACGATGCTCCCGCCGACGACGGGGTGCTGAAGCAGGGGGGTTTGAACAGGCGGCGGGTCTCCCCGTTGCAGGCCCTTGGGGAGCAGCGGGCCGGGCTCCGGGTTCTCACGAGGTGATTGCACCGTCCTTGGCATGGTGTGGTCGTTGCCAGATTACTCTTGCCGGGGGCCCGCCCAGAGGTCTCAACCTTGTTCGATCTCTTTGGCTTTGGCTGCGACAAGGGCGTCAACCTGCGATTCGTACTTCTTGGTCAGCTCCTGGATTCGCTCCTTGGAGGCCTCGGCCTCGTCCTCTGAGATCTGCTTGTTCTTCTGTTCGGCGTCGAGGTTCTTGTTGCCATCCCTGCGAACGTTGCGGATGGCGACTTTCTGGGCTTCGCCGAGCTTGCGAACCTGGGCCAGGAGTTGTTGCCGTCGTTCCCCGGAAAGCGGGGGAACGGGCAGGCGGATGATCTTGCCGTCGCTCATGGGGGTGATGCCCAGTTCGGAGCCGCGTATGGCCCGTTCAATATCCTTGAGCGTTCCCGGATCGAAGGGCTTGATGAGCAACTGGTTGTTCTCGGGCACGGAGATACTCGCCAGTTCGCGAAGTTCCATGGTCGAGCCGTAGGACTCCACGGTTACCTTGAGATGCTCGACCAGGCCTGGGGAAGCCCTGCCGGTTCGTACCGTGCGCAATTCCTGGCGTAGGAACTCAACCGCCTTTTCCATCGATTCTTCGCACTCAAACTCGATTTCGTCTACGGGCATGCGTTATTGCTCCAAGTGCCGGGCAAGCATCGAACCATCGGAACGCGAGCATTCTAGAACGGAAGCGGACGGGTATGCAAACCCACGGCTGCGCGTTTGCCCGGATTCTCCGCCGAGAGACGTTGCCATTCACTGTGGCCGACCGTACCGTAAAGTGCCATGACTTGCGTATACGACACATCCGGGGGCTGCGACCCAGGCCCTGAGCCAAGCCCTCCGGTCCGACGCGGATTGCTTGGCCGGGGGCACAGACTGAAGGCCAAGCTGACATTGGGGCGCCAGGGCCTGACTGAGACTTTCGCAGCCCACGTCCGTCAGTGTTTTGAACACACCGATCTGCTTAAGGTGCGAATCGACTGCGATGACCGCGATGAGGCACAGCAGATGGCCGTGGCGCTGGCCGCGTCGATTCCCTGTCATCTCATCCAGCGGACCGGGCGAGTTGCGCTCTTGTATCGACGTTTGGCGCAAAAGGACGAGTGAGACGGACCGTTACCTGGCCGGGGCGGTTCGTTACGGTGAGGTCCGGGGGGCGGTTTTCGCGCCCCGCCATAACGTCCGATAAGGCAGGTTATGTTGCGTCGGGCGGTGGGGGGGCTGGATTGCCGGCAACGGCGTGGAATCGGACTTTTTGGGCATTCTACGGCGATTGGACCAGGATGGCCGCCAAGTGGCCGCCGAACCCCAAAGAGGTCTTCAGGATGGCCCCCGCCGCAAGGTCGAAGGCCGCGGTGGGCAAGCGGAGATCGGCGAATTCGGGGTCCGGCTCGACGAGGGTGGCCGTGCCAGGACTCCTCCTTGCCTGGGCGGCCCAAACGGCCAGTGCCGTCTCGACGGCCCCGGCAGCACCCATGAGGTGGCCAATGGCGCCCTTGGTTGAGACCACTGGCAGGGAGGTCAAGTGGCGTCCGAAGACTCGGCGAAAGCAGCTCACTTCAGCAAGATCGTTCTGGGGTGTCGCGGTCCCGTGGGCGTAGATGCAGGAGACATCTTCGGGGCGGGTAGATCCGTTGTTCAGGGCTGTTCGGACGACCTCAGCCAAGGGGTTTCCATCTCCGGAAAGCCGGGTCAGGCCGGCGGGGTCGCTGCCGATGGCCCAGGCCCGCAGGCAAGCCCAGGGTGAAACGCCCCGCCGGTTCGCCGAGGCGCGGGACTCGAGAACTACGAAAGATGCGCCCTCGCCGACGACGAATCCTTTGCGTTGCCGGTCAAAGGGCCGACATGCCCAAGCAGGTCCCAGTTCGGGGTCCTCCGGGGCCAGGACGCCCATGTTCTGATAAGCGCCCAGCCACAGCGGCGACAACGAAAAGTCGGCTCCGCCCGCCAAGACGATATCGGCTTGGCCTTCTTGAATCATTTCGGCCCCGCGGATGATGGCATGCAGGCCCGTCGAGCAGGCACACACGGTCGAATGCGCGCGGGCAAAGCCAAAGCGGGCAGAGACCGTGCGAGCGGGCGCATCTGGCAGGAAATCGAACCATCCACAAGACGGTCGGATACGAAGCCTCCTATCGGGGTCGGCATCGCAGGGATCCGGCAAAAGCAGATCCACGAGAGGCTTGCTCGTGCCGATGGAAGCCGCAACTCGCCCACTTGCTGCAGGTTGGCCGGCCAGTTTCGCCCATGCCAGGGCCTCTTCGGCAGCGGCGACGGCCAGTTGGGAGGTCCGGCTGAGATGCTCGGTTCCTGGAGGAGGGTTGAAGGCGTCGATGGTCGCGCCGCACACAGTGGCAAATCGGGGATGCCACCCCCCTGCCAGACGGCGAACCGCCTTGCCATTAGCCAACAATGTGCGCCATGTTTGCTCGCAGCCGATTCCAGCGGGCGAGACGATTCCGATTCCGGTTACCAGGATATCAGCGGGCATCTTTCAGACGGGCGTGTGAGAGCGATGAGCTTCATCTGGGGCTGCGGCCGGTTGGAGATAAGGTTCAAGTTCGAGGCCGAGATCGCTGATCATTCGCAGGTCTTCGGCAACTGGGCGGCCGCAGGTGGTCAGGTAGTTGCCCATCATGAAGCTGTCGGCCCCGGCGAGAAACATCCAGCTTTGGAGGTCACGCAGGTTAACCTCCCTGCCGCCGGCGATGTTGAGATGCTGCGATGGGAGGATGAAACGGTAGACGGCGATGATCCGCAGACACTCGATCGGTTCGAGTGCCCTGCTGTGTTCAAGCGGCGTACCGGGGATCGGAATAAGGAAGTTGATGGGTACGACCTCGGGATTGACCTCGCGCAGCTCGAAGGCCAGATCGAGACGATCGTTCCATGTCTCGCCCATGCCGAAGAGAGCTCCGCAGCATAGCTCGATGCCGGCCGCCCGCAGATTTCGCAGCGTTTGGAGCCGATCATCGTATGTATGCGTTGTGACGATGCTCGAGAAATGTCGTCGTGAGGTCTGGAGGTTGTGGTTGTATCGTTGGACGCCGGCCTCGGCCAGACGCTGAGCCTGGGGAGCGGTGAGCACACCGAGTGAGGCGCATGCGCGCACCCGCCCTTCCCGGCGGATTGCCCGGATGACATTACCCCACTCTTCGATTTCATCATCGCTCGGGCCCAGGCCGCTGTTGACGATACCGAACGACTGGGCGCCGTTGTCGGCAGATTCCCGCGCGGCCGCCAGCACATCCTGCGACGTCAGGGTCCTGCCTCCCGCTACGTGGGTTCGATAGTACGCAGACTGGCTGCAAAAGGCGCAGTCCTGATCGCATAGCCCCACCTTTGACGCAACGATGCTGCAACAGCGTGCCTTGGGGCCGAGGTATTCTTGGCGGATCCGGCTTGCGCCCGCGAATAATTCGGGCAGGTGGCGGCGGTCAATCCGAACGAGCTGCTCGGCCTGAGACCGCGTAACCGCGGCGCCGTCAACGACCTGTCGAACGATCGTGCGTATCAGATCGGACATTGTGCGGTGTTCCGATGTGTCAATGCGGGTTCGCGCCGTCCTGTGCCGTTCCCGGCGGTTTGGCCGTGTTCCGGCGGGCCGGCCACCCGTGAAACCCGCGGATTCGGCAGCATCTGCCGGTCGACAGGAATAGCCGGATGCTGGGGCAGGCATGCGGCTCTCATCTCGTTCGTCCGGGCTGTCTTTGAGGCTCCTGCATCTGGCGGACAATGGGGATGGGCGGCTGCAGGAGCTCGACCTGACCCGTCTGAGGATTGAAGACATATGCGTTCATCTTCATCTGGGCCGTGTCGAAGACCATCAACAGTTCGGTGTAATCGTTGTACTGGCTGGTCGTGACCAGGTAATCGCCGCCTTCGGCATTCTGTCCGACGGCCATGGCTTGCCTGGGGCTGACGGCGTGGATGATGATCAGGCCGGTCAGCAGGATGACGGCGGTTATGGTCAGGACGCCGATCGCGAAATCCTTGCTGTTCATTTTCATCCCCCTTTCAGCGGAAATCCCGCACCAGGTCGCGCGAGTGGTACCAACGCACCATCATCGGCTGCTCGATCATCTGGGGCACCTGAGCGCGGAAGGCGTGCATCTGGCGTCGTGCAAGGTCGAGCAGATAGATGGTGTCGTTGTTTCTCTCCGCCTGGGCCGAGATGAGAATGAACTCGCCGCGGAGGCTGACGGGCTGAGCTTTGGCCTCGGGCAACGAGTAGCTCGACAGAATCAGGCCGCCAAGCAGCAGGAGATTGACACCTACGAGGAAAACGGTGAAGGCTTGTTTGCTCATTCTCAGGATCCTCCTCAGTAAGAGCGTTCAGGCCGTCGCATCGCGATCATTTCAGGTTCGATCGCTTGCTGGGTTTGAAGGCAACCACGAGGCAGCCGACCAGAAAGATCGTTCCGATCAACCACTCGATCATCGTCGTTCTGGGTTTAAAGTTGTAGGTCGGTCCTTCGGATGGTCCCTGCGCCAGAGCCGGACCAAGCACCAGCAACAGTCCTGTCAGGAAGAACAACGTTGTTCGAATCATGAATCTTGTCCCGTAGGCCGTAGTTTCCACATTCCCCGGTATTGACTTCATTATAGGCAAGGGTGATTCAGGGTAAAAGGTCAGCGGGTCTTTCGGCCGACGGGCACAATGGCGGGGATCCGGTCAAGAGAGCGTCCAGGGGCCGGAGAATCCGCCGAAAGGCGGTGTTGGGCACGGATACCGTCTGCCAGCGATCCGAGCGATCACGGCAGACTTCGCGGTAGTCGGCCAAGCCGGCGGTGTAGAAAGCGAAGGATTCTCCCTTGAACAGATGGGGCATAACCGCCGGCCAGCGGTCCGGCGGCCCCTGCAGCAGGTATGCGAACACCAACCGGGCTTCGTATTCGTCACCGAACGCCGATTCCCAGTCGGCCAGGCCAGCGAGGTCCTCCCGCGTGATCCAGCTTTCCCAATAACGCTTGCCACCCCCCTGCTCATCGACGTATGGGAAATGCCGGCCCTTGACGTCGACCAGCCAAGCTCGTCCGGCCGGCGGATAGACGACGTAGTCAAAGGATTTGATTCTTGTTCCCGCGAACACGACCCGCCGCGTTTCGTCCACGGACACGAACGGTATGTTCCTGACTCGGAGGTAGTCCTCGAAGGCCGACTCGTAATGGTGGCTCTTACGAGCCATGATTGTCCTGCTCCCTAGCTGTTTGACGAGCGCCGGTCAAGGGGGTCAGCCAAGAAGCGCTCGATGCCGACTTCGGTTTGCCGGCCGCTGGCCAGGTCTTTCACACAGACAACCTGTCTTTGCGTGTACTCGCTTCCGACGATGACGGCTCGCGAGGCGTTGCACGCGGAGGCTTGCTTGAGCTGCTTGCCGAGGGCCTGGCGACGGTAACTGAACTCAGCGGCGAAACCTGCTTTTCGCAGCCGGGCTGCTAACGCCAACACTTCATCGAACAAAGTCGGGTCGGCGTCGATCAGGAAGAGGTCGACCTGCCTGATCTTCTTTGCCTCCGCAGGCAATCGGTTCAATTCGGTCAGCAGAGTCAGGATGACCACGTCGCTGGTGCCAAATCCGATGCCGGACATGGGCGGGCCACCCACCGCTTCGAGGAGGAAACCGTACCGGCCGCCGCCGCAGATCGCTCGCTGAAACTCACCCTTGCCGAACGCCTCGAACACCACGCCGGTGTAGTATGCCAGACCGCGAACGACGCCCATGTCGAACCGGCAATACCCGCCGACGCCCATTCTGGCCAGCATCCCGAGCAGTTGCTTGAGGCGGGCCAACTCGGCTTGGGCGGGTTGGTTTTCGAGTGCCACCCCGGCCAGGTCGGCAAGACCCTCGTCACCGGCGGCCTGGCCGATCTCCAGAAGCGCCGCCTTTTCGTTAGCGTTGCGGGCCACCTTCTCAACGGCCTCGACGAAGGCTTCCGGAGGAAGCTTGTCCCGCTTGTCAAGAACTGCGAAGACATCCTCATGCCGCTGTTTTTCGAAGCCTTGGGCGGCAAGGAGCGACGACAGCAGGGAACGTGAATTGATCTTCATGACCACATCATCGGGCGTGAGCCCGATTTCGCGGAAGAAGTCGATGGCCACGAGGATGCATTCGGCGTCGCTGACCACGTCGTCGACTCCGACGAGGTCGATGTTCCATTGGAAGAACTCGCGCAGCCGGCCCCGTTGCGGACGTTCGGCCCGGCACAGCCTTGGCATGCTGAACCACTTGATAGGGCGCGGCAGCGAGTTGGCCCGAGCGGCGATCATTCGGGCGAGCGTCGGTGTCATCTCGGGTCGGATGGCCAACTCGCGTCCGCCGCGGTCCTCGAAGTGGAACAGTTCGGAAACGATCCCCTCGCCGCTCTTGGCCTTATAGAGGTCCAGCAGCTCGAAGATCGGGCCGTCATACTCTTCGAATCCGTTGCGGAGCGAGACCCGGCGCCAGGTGTCCATGATCCAGTTGCGCGCGGCCATATCTTCGGGGTAGAAATCTCGGGTGCCCTTGGGTGCCTGAAACCTCATGTTCTTCACTTTCGGCCGACGGAGAAGACGGTTCACGCGGACTTGAGCAACGGGATCGCGATGCGCGGCCGTCGGGCCGGCCCGGTCTTGCGAACCTTGAGCTGCCGTGCTTTCCGGGCGGCGGTGGCCTTCCGGCGTTTGCGGGCGGCTGCCCGGCTCTTTCGCTTTTTCGACAAGTACTCCCTGGCGTATGCGGTCATATCGTCGGGGTCGACGAAAACACGTTCGTACTCGTACTGGTCGCCGTGCCAGTCGCAATTGTGCGTTTTGTACGACCTGCAAATGGGCGGTCGTTCTTCGTAGATCGCGCAACGGTTGTCAGGCATCAGGGCTCGGCACTTGCGGTTGATTTGCAGATACCACTGGCCTTCCTCGACAAACACGGCAGTGTCTTCGTGCAGCAGGTACCAGCGGATATCCTCGAAATCCCGCCGTGTTTCCGGCTTGTCGATGGCCAAGGCGAAGTACCGGCAACAGAGGCCGACGCACTTGCCGCAGAGGTCCGTCGAAGGGGGGACTGTCGGTGGTTTCATAATGCGGTTGTCTCCATGACCAAAGCGGTGATTGTACGAAAAAGGCGTCTTTGCGGCAACATCGACTCGCGCTTAACCTCCTCTGTTCGGCGGCGTTGCCATGGGCAACGTCGGGGGATACGCTGGTTTTCATGCGGATCATTGCCGGACAATGGCGAGGACGTCAGATCGCCGGTCCTGAGGGGAACCGGACGCGTCCGATCACCGATCGTGCCAAGACGGTGCTGTTCGATGTTCTCGGACATCGCCTTGCACGCCCGGGTACGCTTCCGCCTGCGGCGGTCCTGGATCTCTTCGCCGGCACGGGCACGTTGGGTATCGAGTCGTTATCCAGAGGGGCCCGTTTCACATTGTTTGTCGAGCAACACCGCCCCGCCGTTGCTCTCATTCGCGAGAATCTCGATTCACTGGGCGTCTCGCAGGCCCGGGGGCGGGTGCTGCGCGCCGATGCGACGGAATGCGAGTTCCCTCCGCCGCCGGGGCCGCCGGATGTCTATTCCATCGTGCTGGTTGACCCCCCCTACCGTCTGTTGACCGGACCATCGCCTCATCCAGCGATGAGGCCACTGCTTCAAAGGCTGGCCGTCGATCCGGTCATTGCCGATGATGCCATGATCGTCATCCGGCACCAGCGGAACCCCACGGGCGGTCCGGACCTCTCTCCGCTGGTCGAGCTCGAACGGCGGGACGTGGGGTCGATGACCTTCCGCTTCATGAGCACGCCTCGTTGTGGGGCAGCGGTCCGGAGCGAATCCGTATCGGGGGACGAGGAAGAAGAATGAAACGGCCGCTGTCGATTCAAGACGCCGCCTTGCGGGTGGTGAAACGGCTTCGCCAGCACGAGCATCAGGCTTTCTGGGCCGGCGGCAGCGTGCGCGACATGTTGCTGGGTCGGGAGCCGACGGACATCGATGTGGCCACGGACGCCCTACCCGACACGATCATCAAGCTGTTCACGCGAACACGCAAGGTCGGAGCCAAGTTCGGCGTGGTCATGGTCCGCCAGGGTCCGCATTGGATCGAGACCGCAACGTTTCGCACCGACCTCGATTACCGGGACGGGCGTCATCCGGGGAAGGTCGTCTTCACAACAGCCGAGGAGGACGCCCAACGGCGTGATTTTACGATCAACGGGCTTTTCTACGACCCGATCAGCAAGGAGGTCATCGACTACGTCGGCGGGCGAAGGGACCTGGAGGCCGGTATCATCCGGGCGATTGGAGATCCGGCCCGGCGGTTTGCCGAGGATCATTTGCGCATGCTTCGAGCGGTGCGGTTCTCGGCCCGGTTCGGGTTTCCGATTGAGCCGGGCACCGCCGCCGCCATTCGGGAGCAGGCCGAGCACATCGGTCGTATCAGCCCCGAGCGAATCCGCGAGGAGCTGGAGAAGATGCTGTCGCACCCGTCGCGGGCCGAGGCGGTTCGGCAGATTGCGGAACTGGGCCTTCTGGATCACCTGTGGCCGAACGGGCGTTGGCCTCGTGACCGCGTGGCGGACAGCATTCGCGTGCTGAGCAAGTTGCCCGAGCAAGCGGGTTTCGTCCTGAGTATGGCCGCCCTGCTGAACGCGTATCCGCCGGCCTCCGTTCGACAAATAGCCCGAGATCTGCGCTGCAGCAATCACCAGAGCGGCCGGATCACCTGGCTGATCGAGCACGTTGACGACATCCATCATGCGGAAGTCCTGTGCCTGCCAGCCATGAAGATGCTCATCGCCCATGAGGGTTTCGAGGAGCTTCTGGAGTTGCATCAGGCGATCTGCCTGGCTCGAGGGCTGCCGCTTGACGGCAACGAGATCGCCCGGCGGCGAAAGGCGTCGATCCCGCCCGAGGAGGTGGCCCCCCCACCGTTCGTCACCGGCGATGACCTGATCGCCGCAGGCCTGGAACCCGGCCCGCGATTCAGAGAGATCCTGGACCGGTTATACGACGAGCAACTGGATGATCGGCTGATGTCGAGAGATCAGGCGATGGCGCGGATGCGGGAGCTGCTTAGGGGCACCGCCGGTGAGCACGGACATAGTCACCAATGACCCAGTACCGGGGGCCGAACAGAACCGAATAAGGAAGTCTCGAACAGCAGATGCGCCCTTTGGCAGGCCGCAGCGCTGCCGCGTCCTGCGAAGAAAGCAGGTTTCACGGCCGGGGTTGCCAAAGTCCGATGTCGCAGGCTACTGGCGCGGATGGAATTGGCGGTGAACAGCCTTGAGCCGCGAGTTGTCAACGTGCGTATAGATCTGGGTCGTGCTGATGTCCGCGTGGCCGAGGAGTTCCTGCACGACGCGCAGGTCCGCCCCTCCCGCCAGCAGGTGCGTTGCGAAACAGTGCCGCAGCGTGTGCGGGGACAGCCTGCCAGCCACGCCCATCTGTCGTGCGTACTTGACCACAAGGCGCCAGCAGTTCGTGCGATCCAGCGGCTTGCCGGTCCGTGAAACGAAAAGCCGGTCGCTCGATGTTCCGTCGACCAACTGAGGCCGCAGGATGGTCAGGTATTCTCTCAGCGCCTCGATGGCCCGGGAGCCGATCGGCACCACCCGCTCGCGGCGCCCCTTGCCCATGCAGCGGAGGTATCCGATGTCGAGATGGACGCTGCCGAGGACCAAGCCGACGAGTTCGCTCACCCGAAGGCCGGTGGCATAAAACAACTCGAGGATGGCTCGATCGCGCAGGGCCAGCGGGTCGTCGGCTTCGTTGGGCAGACCCAGAAGCTTATCCACGTCCTGTCTGCTGAGCACGCGCGGCAGGTGCTGCCATTTCTTGGGCGTCTCGACCAGCGCGGAGACATCCTCGTCCGTCAGGCCGTGTTGATGCAGGTACCTCAGAAAGAGTTTGACCGCCACAAGGCGCCGCGCGATGGACGACTCGGCGAGATTGACCGATTCGCGCAAAGCAACCATGAACGCCTGAATATGGCGGACGTTGATCGTCTTGATGTCGATGCGCTGGTCGGCGCAGAAGCCGGCAAGGGACGTCAGGTCATGGCGATAAGCAGTCAGTGTGTTTTCTGACAGGCCGGCCTCGATCTTGAGGTACCGCAAGAAGGCCTCGATCTGAGCGCACCAGGACAGCGCAGGCGCCGCCCTGCTTTCAGGCTGAGGCCAACTGCGGAGTCGCAAGTCGGGCACCGATTCGGATCTCGGCTGCTCGGATCCTATGGTAAATGGGACATGACTCATGGTCATGGGCGCACAAGCGGAACACTTCCCGCAGATTGGTCATGGTCCACAGGCCGGCACAGCGCGCATCGCCGCTGTCGAGATAGGGACACACAGACTGCGGGGTTGTCACGGGTTCGTCCTCACTCACATACGGGCGCGGTCGTCGGAGCGTCGCCCGTCGCGATAATTATCGGGCGGGCATGGGATTTTGCTTGAGCGGATCTGGGCGATCGCGAATTCCGTCGCGGCAGTTGCGATCCGGCCCGGGCAGGCTTACCATCACGCCGCAAAACGGTGCGGACGTTTACTGTTCCTTCCTGGGAGCTAAGTGCCATGAGTAGGAGACTTACAGACGTTGCAGTGATCGCGTTGGTGCTCCTTTCGGCCGGCGGTCGGCCGGTTTCGGCGGCGGCCAAGGAACTGACCTATGAGGATCTGCTGGCCCACCTGACCGATCTGGACCGTCTTCCGGTGATTGAGCCCGGGGTGCGTTGCCTGCAATTCAGCAGTTATGACCGGGCAAGCCAATATGACGCCGCGACCAACAGCTACATCAATTGGGACGCCAATGGAGACGCGGGCAACTATCTGCGAATCGATCCGCAGACCAAGGAGGGGGTCATGGCGGAAATGGACGGCCCCGGATGCATTTTCCGGATCTGGTCGGCGAACCCGCAAGGCGTCATCCGTTTCTACCTGGATGGAGACGCCAAGCCGACGTACGAGTGGGATTTCAGCAAGCTTTGCACGGGTGTTATTGCGCCGTTCGTGCGGCCGCTGGTCTGGAAACGGGATCCCAACGACGTGAATTCGGCTTCGAACATTTACCTGCCCATTCCATTCGCGAAGAGCTGCAAGGTAACCAGCGTGATTCCGCAGCCGGACGGTTCCGGCAAGACGCCCGGCCACTACTACATCATCGACTACAGGACGTTTCCGAAAGACTGGACGGTGCCGACGTTCAAGCTTCCGCTGACCGAGTCGCAGCGGGCCGCGGTTGAGGAGACCGCCTTGAAGTGGTCGAGATGCGGCCAGACGGGCGCGCATCCTCTCGATCGCTTCGCGACGAAGAAAGAAACGATCGCGCCGGGCCAGCGACTTGTGGTCGCGGAGTTGGAAGGGCCGGCCGTCATTCGACAGTTTCGGGCGAAGGTGAATTCCTCCGAGAAATGGGCCACGCGAAAGGTGGGGTTGCGGATCTATTGGGACGACGAGACGGAGCCGTCGGTGTGTTGCCCGATCGGCGATTTTTTCGGCGAGCCCAAGGACGTTGAGTACAAGTCGTACCCGATGGGCATTACCGACTCGATGAACTACTGCTTTTTTCCGATGCCCTTCCGGTCGAGGGCAAAGATCGATCTGGTCAACGAAGGGAAGCAGCCGGCGCCGGTTGAGGTCGCCGTCGCCTACCGGACGCAGGAGGTGCCGGAAGACTGGGCGTACTTCAAGGCCAAGTTCCGGTGCGAAATCGCCTCGGAGAGCTTCGACTATCCGCTTATCGAGACCAGCGGAACGGGTAAGCTCGTCGGCATCTGCTTGTTCCCCGACAATATTCACGGCGGATGGTGGGGTGAGGGCGACGAGAAGGTCTATGTCGACGGCGAGAAGTTCCCGTCGTGGTTCGGAACCGGATCGGAGGATTACTTCGGCGACGCGTGGGGGATTCGCCATTTCACGAATCCCTCTCATGGGCATCCTCAGAAGAACGTGGAGCGAATGCAGGGTTGCTACCGTTGGCACCTCGGAGACAACATCCCCTACTACAAGTCGCTGCGGATGACGATCGAGAACTACACCGGTCTGCCGCATGTGACCAGCCGCAACGACTACAGTTCGGTCGCCTACTGGTACCAGTTGCCGGGTGGAGAGGATTTCTTTGAGGAAGTGCCGCTGGTGGACCGTATTCCGCGCGGTTTCGTGGCCACGGGAGCCTTGGAGATTGAACGTTGTCAGGATCCCGCAGCGTTGAGCGATTCGCTTCGGCTCGTTGACGACGCGGGCCTTCCCAAGCCCCTCTCGAGCGGCGGCGGCCTGATGTTCGTGGGCAAGCTGGGAGACGAAGTAACCTTCCAGGTTCCCGTCGCCGAAGATGAGCACTATTTGCTTCGTCCCGTGTTGGCCCAGGACGTGCGCAACTCCAGGTTTGAGCTGCTTGTGGACGGCAAGCCGGCCGGTGAGCGCCCCTACCTGCGCAAAGGCGTGATGCCCATTACGCTCAAGTTCACCGGCGAGCCCGTTGACGGTGATCGTTGTCGTGTGATCATCGACTACATGCGTATGGAGGTCTACCGCAATTTCATCACCCAGTGGCTTGTCGTCGGGCCTTTCCCGAACCCCGAACATAAGGGGTTTTCGACCGTCTATCCGCCCGAGGAGCGACTCGACTTCGGCGCCAGGTATGCCGGGAACGACAACCAGGAACTCACCTGGCAGCCGGTCAGCAGTCAGGACGGCGTCATTATGCTGCAGGGTAGATTCAAGCCCTCTGAAGACGTCGTCGTCTACGGGGCCTGCATCGTCCGTTCGCCGAAGGCCGGGAAACGCACCCTGCTGGTGGGCAGCGACGACGGCATCAAAATCTGGTTGAACGGCAAGCTCGTCTGGGAGCACCTGGTGCGTCGGGCCATCAAGCCTGACGAGGACCGCATCGAGGTCGAACTCAAGCAGGGAGACAACCTGCTGCTGCTCAAGCTCGACCAGGGGCCCGGCGACATGGGCTGGGCGGTGCGGTTCCTTGATCCGGCGGATGAGTTGCAGTTTGCACTACCGAAGTGATTCCCGGGAGCGGCCTTTGGTTTCGCTTACCCACATTCGTGAGGACCTGTGCTTCGAGCACGACTGATGCGCTACCTGCTCGACACCGGCATTTTTGAGAATTGTCAATCGCCAGCGCCGATGCCCGATTGACGCTTTCGGTCGAGACACTTACGATGTTTGCCGGCCGTGGGGCACCCACGCGGATGGGCTGCCCTAAGGTCTTTATTCGGCGTATGTTATGGTAGCGATCCGCCGCTGCTGCGGCGAGGGCCGCGAGTTGATCCCCCGTTTGATACAACTGGTTCAATCATTCGGTCGTCAGCGGGTCTTGCTGATCGGTGATCTCATTCTGGATCGCTACGTCTACGGCGACGCGGAGCGAATCAGCCCGGAGGCGCCCGTCGTCGTGCTCCGCAAGGAGCATGACGAAGAACGGGTGGGCGGAGCGGGCAGTGTGGCTGCCGGCATGCGCGAGCTGGGGTTGGAGGTGGTTATTGTCGGTGCGGTGGGTCTGGATGACGCCGGTCATCGGATTCGGGCTTTGCTGGAGGCTCAACGGATCGGAACGCGGGGTCTGATCGCCCTGAGCGACCGTCCGACGACGACCAAGACGCGTTTCATCGGCCTGGCTCAGCACCGCCACCGCCAGCAGCTTATCCGGGTGGACGACGAGGTTACGCATCCGCTGTCGGAGCCGGACGCGGCTCGAGTTACCCAGATGGCGGTCGCGGGTGTCAAGGACGTTGCTGCTGTCTGCCTGGAGGACTACGACAAAGGCTTGCTGAGCGAATCGTTGTGTCAAAAGGTCATCGCCGTCGCGTCGGCCGCCGGCAAGCCCGTGCTCGTGGATCCAGCCCGCCTTGGCGACTACAGCAAGTATCGAGGGGCGACGTTGCTGACGCCGAATCGGGCCGAGTTCCAATTGGCGTCGGGCTGCCGTGATACATCGGTGGAAACCATTCTGGTCAGCGCTCACGGGGTGATCGAGAAGTACGACCTGGGCGGACTTCTGGTTACGGTTGATCGCGACGGAGCGATTCTGGCGGAAAAGGGCAGGAAGGCAGTGCACATCGCGACGCGACCTCGCGCGGTCTACGACAATACCGGGGCGGGCGATGCCGTGTTGGCCATGCTGGCGGCGGCAATTGTCGCCGGAGCAACGTGGGAGGAGGCCGCCCGGCTAACCAACATCGCCGGCGGTCTGGAGGTGGAGAGATTCGGCTGCGTTCCGATCACGCAGGAGGAGGTCATTGCCGACCTGCGTCTGTCAGCCGGGGCGGGAACCGGCAAGATACGCACTGCCGATGAACTCGTCACGGAGTTGTCTCTCCGGCGAAGCCGCCACGAAACGGTGGTATTCACTAACGGCTGTTACGACATTCTGCATGCCGGTCACGTTCGTTTCCTGGAACAGTGCAAAGCTCTCGGCAATATCGTAGTGGTCGGTCTCAACTCCGATGCTTCCGTTCGCGCTCTGAACAAGGGCAAGGACCGTCCGATCGTTCCCGAGCGGCACCGAGCCGAGGTGATCGCGGCATTGCAGAGCGTGGACTACGTGGTTCTGTTCGATGAACCGACGCCGCTGCGGCTGATCGAGAAGATACGACCGGAGGTGCTCGTCAAAGGGGAAGATTGGAAGGACAAAGGGGTCGTCGGGCGTGAGTTCGTCGAATCGCAAGGCGGGAAAGTGATTCTGCTGC
Organism: Phycisphaerae bacterium; assembly: GCA_035384605.1. Classification (NCBI taxonomy): domain Bacteria; kingdom Pseudomonadati; phylum Planctomycetota; class Phycisphaerae; species Phycisphaerae bacterium. The sequence goes on along the minus strand of DAOOIV010000004.1, from coordinate 113,265 downwards.
CGCTGGTCGAGGGTTTGAGCACGACGAGACTGATCGAGCGGATTCGCGCGGGGGCGTATGACGAATAATCCCGATGCGGCCATCGCTTCCGATCATGGCTGACTGCTTTATGGGCTGGAGGCCCGCAAGAATCTGCGGCATGATATCGGCCAGTCCGCGGGAATCCTGCAAACCTTGCCCAAAGGGCGTCGGGCCGGTACCCTATCGTGGATCATGAAGTCATCGTCATCAGAAGTGTTGCTTGACGCCGCCGGCATTGCCGCGGTACTTGAGCGAATGGCCCGGGAGATCTTCGACAGCCTTCCGGAAGGCGTGCCCGTGGCGATCATCGGGATCCTGCGGCGAGGCGAGGTTCTCGCGCAGCGTATACAGACCGCCCTGCTTCGGTTGGGCGCTCGGGACATTCGCCACGGAACGCTCGACATCACCCTGTATCGCGACGACCTGGCGAGCATCGGTTCTCAGGCCCGGCTAAGGCAAACGGCTATCGACTTCGACATCGAGGGTGTGTACCTTATCTTGGTGGATGACGTCCTGTACACGGGGCGGTCGATTCGATCGGCCATGGACGCCCTGGTGGACCTGGGACGCCCCAAGGCGATTCGCGTCGCGGTTCTGGTCGAGCGGCCCGGCCGCGAGCTGCCCATTCAACCCGATTTCGTGGGTGTTCGTATCGGACGCGAGGATATGCCCGTCACGGTCAGCCTGGCCGAGTCGGACGGAATCGATGAGGTGCGCGTCGGATGAAAACCGACACAAGAACCGCGGCTGCGCCGGCAGGGGCCGGGCCGGCCCCGAAGCCGGAACCGGAGTTCACGTGGGCGCGGCGACACCTGCTGGGGCTGGAAGACCTGAATCGCGAGGAGATCCTGCACATCTTCCGCACGGCCGAGAGCCTGCAGGACATCTCGACCCGGAGCATTAAGAAGGTTCCATCGCTTCGTGGGCGCGTCGTGGTCAACTTGTTCTTCGAGAACTCGACGCGAACCAAGACCAGTTTCACGCTGGCAGCCCAGCGGCTATCAGCCGATGTCATTGATTTCACCGCCGCGAGTTCGTCCGTTGCCAAGGGGGAGTCGCTCCGCGACACCGTACGAAACATCGAGGCGATGGGCGTCGACACATTCATCATCCGGCACACGGCGGCCGGGGCCCCCCACCTGATCACCCGTTGCACGCAGTGCCACGTCATCAACGCCGGTGACGGGCAGCACGAACATCCGACGCAGGGCCTGATTGACATTTTCACGATTCGCGAGCGAAAGAAGCGGATCGAAGGGCTCAACGTGGTGATCGTGGGCGACATCGCCCATTCAAGGGTAGCCAGGTCGAATTTCTGGGGCTTGACGCGACTGGGGGCGCACGTAACGTTCTGCGGTCCGACGACCCTGGTACCACAGGCATTTGAAAAGTTTGGTGCCCGGGTGACACATAATCTCGATGAAGCCATCCGCGACGCCGACGTCATCAACATGCTGCGCATCCAGCACGAGCGGATGACCAGCAGCGTGTTCCCCAGCACGCAGGAGTACGTCCGTCTTTTCGGCCTGACCAGCGAGCGCGTCCGGCACTGCAAGCCCGACGTGCTGATCCTTCACCCCGGCCCGATCAACCGCGGGGTCGAGCTGGCCAGCGACGTGGCGGACGGCCCCAACAGCTCGATCCTCCGCCAGGTCTCCAACGGGCTGGCGATCCGGATGGCCGTCCTGTTCCTGCTTAACCAGACGTCCGAGGCAGCGAAATGATCGCCCTCTTGGGGGGCAGAAGCGTTTGACAGGCAAGACCGGCCGCACCTGTGATGAGCATGGGAGCGGTACCCTTGCGTGAGCCCGGTTCGACTGCGACGGAGCGAGGAAAACCTAAGGCGGACCACCTTTTTACGGGCCGCAACCCAAGCGCTCTGCGATCCAGAAACATGCGCGCAGAATGCACGCCAGTCGCGACGGAAGAGACTAACCGGTGTGGATGCCGGCGATGAGGGCCTGGAGGACCGGCAAGCATTCAACGGCAGCCATGCACAACAAGTCGTGTCGAGATGGCCCGCAACTGAGTAGCGAGAGAGGTATTCGGAATGAGGCGCGTATTTACTTTCCTCACATGGGGCGGGATTGTCATAGGCTTGACCTTGGCCGGAGTGACCTGCAATGCGGGCAACGACGGAGCGGATAACGGAGGCGGCGATGGAAATGGTGGAGGCGGTGGCGATGGGCCGGCCCACCTTGTTGAAGTCCCTGACCCACTCTCCGGGGACAATCCGCGGTATCCGCTTGTGACAAAGAGCGTGCCGGCCGCCGGCGGTTCCGTGACGGACGCGGCCTTCGGGATTGCCCAAACGCGCGTCGTGCAGACCGAGGGTTTGCGGCATGAGTACTCACGTCTGGACCCGTTCAACAGCGACCGTACGCTGATCCTGCTTCTGCTCACATCGGCCGGCGAGTGGCGCGTCTACCGCACCCAAAGCGTACCTTACGACCAGAGCGGCAATCTCGTCCGCACGCTTGACCTGGCTGAGCCTCGATGGGACCCCAGCGACGCGAACCTCGTCTGGGGGCTTCGCGATTTCCAAATCGTTACGGTCAACGTCCAGACCGGAGACGAGACCGTGGTGAAGGACTTCACGCAGGACGCGACGATTGCGCCGATCCTGACGGCTAATCCGGACCTTTACCGGATTACGATGAAGGATGAAGGCGAATCCTCGACCGACAATCGCTATTGGGCGTTCATGCTCCAGGGCACGGCCGACGACTACCGGCCGCGATACCTGCTGACCTGGGACCGGCAGCAGGATCTCGTGCTCGGCACCTGGGCCATTCCCCTGAACGAATCACGCATTGACTGGGTGGGCATGTCGCCGCTGGGCAACTGGGTGGTGATCGGTGCAGATTGGGACAACGGTGGGGGCAAGTCCGGCATGGTAATCGCCGATCGGGGGTTCTCGCAGTTCCACCAGATCGACTACAACGCGGGCCACTCGGATGTCGGGTTGGACAGCGAGGGTAACGAGGTCATCGTTCTCCAGAGCAACCGGACCGATTCCATCGACATGCTCCCGCTGAGCCCGAACACCGAGCCGGTCGACACCGGCGAGAGCTATGCAGGCACGGGACGCGTCCAGGTCATCCGCCTGTTCTACGACTCAAGCTCGCCCCTGGGCCTGAACAGCGGGATCCACATCTCCTGCAATGCCCCCGGCTGGTGCGTGGTGTCGACGTTCACCGAACCGGGCCTGCCCGAGCAGAACTGGCTGGACCGCACGATCACCCTGGTCAGACTCGACCCGAGTCACCCGCGCGTGTTCTATCTGGCCAAGGTTCACGGCACGGCCGGGGCCTATTGGGAGGAAACGCAGGCCAGCATCACGCGCGACGGCTCGCGCGTTGTCTGGGCCACAAACTGGAACCGGAACGTCGGCCAGGAGCGGGTCTGGCTCATACAATTGGAAATCCCGGACGAAGCGATGGCTTCGATTGGTGGTTAAAGATCATCGTTTTCACTATCTGGAGGATCCCATGATGTGGCGTCGCCTGAACAAGCTTGGGCCGATGGTGGTCATGCTGGTTTCACTCTGTTTCGGAGCGGTGTGCACTCCGAACGACGACGAGAACGGCGGCGAGGTCGACCTGCGCGACTTTTCGCTGCCGGTTCCGCTGTTCGCCGGCGACAGTGCCTGGAACCAACGTGCCGATCAGGTGTCCGTGCTCCCCGAGAGCGATCAGCAGGTCCTTGCGCTGTATCGCGTACTGCTGGGCGACAAGACCTCGCTGCGGCCGGCCGGCACGGGCCTGACGCAACCGTTCCCTTTCATGTTTGTGAATTACGACGAGTACAGCATTCCAATCTTCGAGATCGGCGACGAGCAGCAATCGGTGCTGCTGCGCGATTATGAGGGCAACCCGAGCGGTTTGAGCAATCCCAAGCTGCCGCCCAATCCGGATGATACTGTCCTGGTTCCTGCTCCGGCCGGTATCATCCGGCCTTCAGGCCCGGCAAGCACGGACGCCGATGGGCACCTCGTATTGTATAGCACTCAGATGGCGGTCGAATATGATTTCTGGAACGCAACTACCATTAGAAACGTGTTTGGCCGTAGCCTGGGCGGCGGACGGTCCGGTGCTGCGGTGCTGGCTGCCGGGGCGATCGATTTCTTTGATGTCCACGGCAGGGGCACCAACAATGACGGGCTCTACAGTGCCCGGGCAACAGGTACACCGCTACTGGCCGGCTTGATCCTGCCCGAGGACGTCGAGAGCGGTCAGATCGCCCACGCGCTTGCTTTTGCCATCCCGGGACCGCGGAACACCGCCGCTGATCCGACCACCCCCTCGAATTTGGATTACGTATATCCCGCCTCGACCACCGAGACGGTTTTCTACAGTGTCGACTCAAATGCGCTGGCTGCCGGCCAGCGCATCAGGCTGAAGACGACCATCGTCGACGACGAGGGCGAAACCATCGACGAGTCGCAACTTGCCCCTATCACTCAGATGTTTCTGGAGGCACTTCGCACCTATGGCGCTTACCTCGTGGACAATGCCGGTTCGATGGCCTTCTCCGCGGAAGATATCCACTCGGCCAACCTGGATATGACTGACGACGAGGTCAATGACTTGATCAGCCAACCGACGGGCACGCCACTTCCCACAGGCAAAACTCGTTGGCAGGTTGTCATCGAGAAGCTGAATGAGGAGCTCGAACTTATCCCAGTGGCCTGGTCGGCCAACCCAAACCAGAGCGCCGCGACGGCGACGTTTGACGTCGCGAATATCGAGGTCGTTGAGAACGCGACAGTGCCACCGGGTTGAGGAGCGCCAGGCGAGAGGGCGCATGGGCTGATTCAGGGACTTAACGTGACGGAGAATCTGCAATGAACTGTTCTCAACGGCGGGTCGCGCATCTTCCGATTTCGGGGTTACTCCTGCTCGGATGTCTGCTTCTGACCGCCATGCTTTCCGCGGCGAGCTGTGTCCCGTCGACGGATGATCCCGACGGCGATGGGGATCCGATCGACCCGAATAATCCCCCCATCACCGACGGCTCGTGGTACCGTCCGGCCGTCACGGCCACCTGGCAGTGGCAGCTCCAGCCCAACACCGCGGGCAACATCAACACGGCCTACGACGTCGAGGTCTATGACATTGATCTCTTCGACACACCCGATTCCGTGATCGCCGACCTGCACGCTCAAGGACGCAAGGTGATCGCCTATTTCTCGGCCGGGACGTACGAGCCTTTTCGTTCCGACGCGAACGAATTCCTGCCGGCCGAAATCGGCAACAGCCTTGAAGACTTTGCCGATGAACGCTGGCTCGACATCAGATCGGAAAACGTCCGGCGGATTATGCTCGCCCGGCTGGATCACGCCATGCTTCGCGGCTTCGACGGGGTCGAACCGGATAATGTGGACGGGTATGCCAACAATTCCGGCTTCCCGTTGACTGCAGCGGACCAGCTCGCCTTCAATCGATTCATCGCCAACGAGGCGCACAAGCGGAACCTGGCCGTGGGCCTCAAAAACGACCTGGACCAGATCACGGAACTCGTTCAGTACTTCGACTTCGCAGTCAACGAGCAATGCCACGAATACAACGAATGCGATCTGCTGAAGCCGTTTATCGACGCGGGCAAACCCGTCTTCAGTGCCGAGTATGCCGGCCGATACGTCAACCTGCCTCTGATTCGCAATCAGATGTGCGCCGACTCGCTGAACCTGGGTCTGCGGACGCTGGTCCTGCCGGTCGACCTGGATGATTCCTTCCGCTTCAGTTGCGATCCGTCCGGTCCAGATTACTGATAGGGCAGAGTTGCGGAGCACTCGGCAACAATTTTGATGAACTGGCTGTCGACGAGGTTGCTGGTGAAGACCTTGTCGGTCACCAGAGTCACGGTGTTCGGTTCGGCGAACTCGTACACGGCAGTCACGACACCGATCATGGGAAGTGTGCCGTAACCGGTCACTTCGACGGTTGCGGTGGCGTCGGCGACGACCTCAAGCCGATCGACGGCCTTATCAACAGAGCGAACCGTGCCGGTTGCGGTCTGACCCGAGATGGTTGTCGAGTCAGTCGACCCCACTACGATGGGATCGCGGTTCGAGTCGAGGAGGCCCCCGCTATCATCGAAGCTGAAGGCAACCGAAAAGGACGGGGTTGTCTGACCGAGAAGCGTTTCATCCTGCCCTTCCTGGACGAGGCTGGTCGTCTCGGTGCACTCCAACGTGCCGGCGTAGGTACCCTCGGGAATGCCTTGTCCGCCGGGCACCGGATCGTAGTCTCCGTTATCGCCTCGGTTATCAGGCGGCGTGCAACCGCCCGCGGCCAGAGCCGTCGCCACAACCAACAGAAGTACGGCAGTGCTCAATCGAAACGTCATGTCTGGTTCCCCATGTATCAGCGAGATTCAAAGAGCCACACCGGTAATGATACGGGCTTGGCTCTGTCGCGGCAAGGGCCGGCAGAGTCCGTGTCCGTCACCCGACAATGCCACAGAAGAGAATCGCCTCGGATAACGCCCCGTGGACGATTCCCTGCTCTCTTGGAGGCCGTTCGACCACTCATCAGCCGGGGGGGCAGGGCCGGTTGGCGGCCTCAACGCCGCTTCCTGAGGCTTCGGTTTTGTGGATCGGCGGGTTGAGTTGCGGGGTATTCAAAGCGGTCAATGGTCCGAAAACCCGCGTGGCTCTCTTGGAAACCCGGTCGTACATGATAATGGCCGCGGCCGTCGCCAGGTTGAGGCAATAGGCGGCGCCCGGAATTCTGACGGCATGCTCGCAACAGGCAACCACTTCGCGAGGCAGGCCGTAGTCCTCGGCGCCGAGCAGATAGCACGCCCGCTCGGGATGGCTGAACCGCGGCAGGTAGACGGCTTCCTCGACGATCTCCACCCCTACGAGGCTGCATGCATACGGCAGATGATCGCGCAAATCGTCCACGTCCCGGTATCGGAAGACCGGGACGTGCCGCCACGCGCGAGCCGTGTCGGCTGCCTGCAAGCGAAAACGCGGCCCCACGGTGAAGACAAACGACGCCCCGAAGGCATAGGCGTTGCGCAGAATGGTGCCGAAATTGTGCTCCTTCTTGGGGTGATAGACCCCGATGCCCCAATATCCCCGATCGGGCAGGTGAGGAGCACGAGGCTTGTCTTCACGAAGCAGCGGCTTTCGTTTGGGTGATTCGTTCATTGATCCTGAATCCCGCTCACCTTGTTCAGTATACCGGCTCGGCGGGCACGAGAGAAACCCCGTCGAGAATGCAGACAACCGATCTTTGTCGTTGGACTGCATCCTGAAGACAGTGCAGGACAGAGTCTCAGTGTGCCATTGACCGATGAGCTGCGGGTTCCACACCGGGCTTTCACGACGCACACCCTGGAATCCGGCAGGATCAGCGGCTCGTGCTCCTGCCGCGAAATGAGTCGACGCTGAACGTCCCCGGGCCCGTGACCGCCAGCAGGAAGGCGAGCGTCAGGAGAATCACGTTGGAGTGAAATGGGCCACCCTTCTCGGGAAAGAACGCACCGGCCTGATAAAGAGCAATGGTGAAGCTGACCAAGGCCAAGGCCGCCACGGCGGCTGCCAACCTGCCATAGAAGCCCACAATAAGCGCGACGCCAACGAGCACTTCGACGAAAGGCAACGCGTGACCATAGGGCATGGCAAACCAATCCGGCAACCACAACGGTTTCAGTGACGTGAAGCCACCTTTGTAGAAGGCTTCCACACCCGACTTGATCTTTCCTATACCTGCAAAGAAGAAGTAGAGGCCGAGAGAACAGCGACTGAGGAACAACGCCAGAGTCATCATACCGTAGCCTTGCTGTGAGGTGGCCATCGCATGCTCCTGTCAATCAGGACAACCACGTGAATCCGTGCCATGGCCTTCGGGCCTCAACCCGAGGTCAGTTGGGTGATAGCCTACGACAGGAAAGGATGCCGTGCCAGTGGCAGGATATGCTTTGACCGAGCCCGGGTTTGACATTTTCATTCGTGCAACGGCCGATCGTCCGAGGATGGCGAACGCGGCGGAGACGACAAATCCTCACCCCGTCGCGCCGCCCGGTCAGTCAAGAACCCAGACGACAAGATCGGCGTATCAGACGTGCTCAACCTGCTGCGGTTCCCGGAGATGCTGGAAGAGGTTTCTCAGGGTCCGCTGCTGGTCCTTCAAATCGTCGCGATAGGTCCGGGTCCTGGTGTGTCGGATTTCCGGTCCGAGATCGGCGATCTCTCGCTCCACCAAGGCCAAGAGCACCTCGCGTTCCTCAGGAGTAAGCTCGATCTTCATCGCACACCTCCTGGTCCCCTTTAATTCTACCTTCGGATCAGCGGGACAATCCACTTTTTTCTGCTCGGTCCGGGCGAAGCGGAGAAGTCTTTGACGTTTGGTCAGTGCCGCGGGGGCAGCCGGCCCGCAGAGGCAGGCCAGGGGAGCTTTACAGTCTGGGCGGCTCTTTCAGGACGCTTGCGCGTCAGCGAGGAACCCTTGACCGATCTCCATAAGTGGTCAAGGGCAGGCCGGCCCGCAAAAGGGCCGGCACCACACAGGGCCGTTGCCCCACGGTTCTGAAAAAGCCCTTATTGGTACCCCGCCCCAGATGTCACGGACACGCAGCCCAGCGGGTCTTGGCTGATATGGCCGTGCTTGGAAGCGAGACACGATCTCGGTTTATAGGACCATGGAGGTGCTAATTGCGATGAGCTGTGGCAAATACATAACGGATAGGACGTTGGCCATGCCGTGTGTCCTCACGGCTGCACGAGCGCGTAGCGTTTAAGGACGACCTTCTTCTGAAGGATGTTGCCTCAGTAGTTCTGGTGGTTGCTCAGGCTGTCCTTCTACCGCGTCCGGACCGATTACAATATTCCAGGCCGGCGGGCATCCGCACGGCGCGAGAGTTGTGCTGTTTCCGTCAAGGCTTGTATGGTTGGCCGCGGTGCTTGCCGCGAGCCGGGACGTACTGCCGCAAAGCCTTGGCGAGACAAGACCGGGTTGTACGCATGCCCTATCGCAACATGAGTCTCGATGACTTCGCGAGATATGTGGGCATGGATGCGCGCGACGTGAAGCGGCTGGCAGACCGCGGCAAGCTGCCAGGGCAGAAGATCGGCGGGGAATGGCGATTCAACCGGGCACGGGTCACGGAATGGCTCCAGCAGGAAATGCATACGCTTGGCGAGGAGCGGCTGATCGCCCTTGAGCGAGGCATCCGATCGAGTACGGGGCAGTCGTCGGCAACCGACGAGTTGACAGTGACCGACATGATCGGCCTCGAAGGGATTGACCCCTCACTGCCGGCCCGGACACGAGCCTCCGTCTTGCGTGAGCTGGTGAACCTGGCCGACCGCACGGGTCTGCTGTATGATCCGACGGGTCTTTTGAGTGCCCTTGAGCAACGTGAGGAGATGTGCTCGACTGCCCTGCCCAACGGGGTGGCATTACCTCACCCGCGACAGCCTATGCCGTATGTCTCGGCGGAACCGCTGATTTGTGTCGGCCGTGTGCCAAAGGGCATCGGCTTCGGATCGACATCGCGCGAGCTGACACATCTCTTCTTCCTCATCTGTTGTCACCAGGATCACCATCACCTGCGGGTTCTGGCGCGGCTGGTTCGAATTCTCGTACCTGAGACGATCTCAACCCTGCTTGCGGTTGAAACACGCGAGGAGATGCTTCAGATCCTGATCGCGGCCGAAAAGGAAATCGTGACCGAGAGATAGGCAATCAGGCAGCATTCCCGGGAGGCGGAGGCGGACCCGGTTTGGGCGTACTGAGCATCCGGCAAGGGTCAGGTCGTTCGGGTGGGCGCCATGTGCGACGCGAGCTGGGGAGCCGAGGAGTTTATCAGCGAGCCGATCATCCCTGCCTCGGGAACCGGCGACATAATGGCCATGGCCCGCAGTGAGCCGGGTCTGCCGGCGCGGTTCACATGGCGGCAGCGGGAGTATGTCATCACCGCCGTGCTGAAGGCCTGGAAAACCAGCTCTCCGGAAGGTGGGACCGGCCGTCTGTATCTGCGCAAGCACTGGTACACCGTGCAGACCGATGTTGGACCGCGAATGACGCTCTACTGCGAACGTCAGACCCGCAATCGACGGAATCCCAAGGCCCGCTGGTGGCTCTATAGTGTCCAGGGGCATACCCGCTAAGCGGCGCATCGGGCTTTGCTTGCCCCTTTGCGGCTCGCGGCGTATCCAACTATAACACAGGCCATCTCGACGTTTGGAGGAGCCTGACCCACATGGCACGCGCTGACGGAACGTCCCGCCCGCATACGGCGGCCGGCTGGCTGGCCTCGCTGTTGGTCTTTTTCATCGGCGCGGTCTACGTCTGCACGTGGTGGGGTCTTGGGATTGCGTGGGCCCGCCTGTGGTTGCCTCCTATACTGGCCCGGTCCTGGGGCGGCATTTCCCGTGCAGTGAGGCGGTGGGAGGGCGACTCATTCTGGCGATGGCTTCTGACGCAATACATGATTGCGCTTGTGCCGGTTGTGATCTGCGCGGTCCTCGGACGCAAACCGCGCGACTTGGGCTTGGGCCGCTTCAACGTTCTCGGGTGGCGGCTGATCGCAGTCAGTGTGGTCCTGTCGATTCCGTTCGGTTTGCTAATTATCTGGAGCGATCCTGGCTCCATACCGCTACCGCAGACCTGGTCCGAAGCAGCGTCTTATTCGGGACGGCTCCTGGCCATTGTGCCGGAGCACGTGCTGGTTTGCGGATTGTTCGTTGCACTCATGCTTCCGGACCGTCGCTTGCCGGCTCGCGTGCCGGTGGCGGCGGTCAATGGTGCCTGGCGGCGGCGAGCATTGCGATGGTTGGGGCTTGCCCAGCCTGTCGAGGGCAGCCGTGTACTGGCATGGTTCGGGCTGACCGGAACGTCACTGGTGGCGGTAGTGACATCCGGCATCCTCTTCTGGCTTGCTCACCTGGGCAAGCCCAACATCATGGAGGTGAGCCTTTCGCTGCCGGGCGGTGTCGCCGTTGCGTACGTCACGCTGCGGACGGGCTCGGTCTGGCCGGCGATCATCGCCCACTTTACGATGAATCTGATCCCGGGGGGTATTGCCATGCTCTTCGGGTAACCGGCCGCGTAGGCCGATAGCGGTCAGAAGTTGACGACTGGGGGAATATCAATGCACATAGTGAATCCCAGGCCACGTTTCGAAACCAGCCCGGAAGAAACCTGGCGTATTTTTCGCATCATGGCCGAATTCGTTGAAGGATTCGACGTCATGGCGCGCATCGGTCCGGCGGTCACCGTCTTCGGCTCGGCCAGGACCAAGCGCGGGGCGCGGACCTACAAGCTGGGCGTCGATGTAGGTCGGCGACTGGCGGAGGCAGGGTTTGCGGTGATCACCGGAGGTGGCGGCGGCATCATGGAAGCGGCCCACCGCGGCGCGGCCAAGGTGGGCGGGACGACCGTCGGCCTCAACGTGGTGCTTCCCCACGAGCAGAAACCTAACCCCTACATCGAGATAGAGGTCGATTTCGATTATTTTTTCGTTCGCAAAGTGATGTTCGTGAAATACGCGGTGGCCATGGTCTGCCTGCCGGGCGGTTTCGGCACGCTCGACGAGTTCTTCGAGAGCATGACGCTCCTGCAAACGCAGAAGACTCCGCCATCTCCGGTAATACTGATGGGCAGGGACTACTGGAGACCGCTGCTCAAGTGGGTCAGGACGACGGTGCTGAATAAGTATCAGGCGATCAATCCCGAGGATATGAACCTGTTTACCCTCACGGATGACCCGGCCGAGGCCGTCGATATCATTGTGAAGAAATACCGTCAAACGGGTACCCTGTGGGAACACCCGGTGCGCAGTCATCGACGGCGAGCACCCACGAAGCCGAAGGATTGAGGTCATTCCCGGCGAATGAGTTCGCTTTGCGGCCTGTTCCCGAGCGCGGATTCGATCAACGACCGCGCCGATCGGCCGTGGCGATTCCCGGCCGTCGCGCGGAAGGCTTGGATTGCCGACCCATCCCCCGACTTATCGATACCCTCCGTCGCTCGCCCGCGTTTGCGTGCAGAATGGGTATCCCGAAAAGCCGGAATCTGCCGGACGTCCGAAAACACGGTGAGATGATTGGAGCTGTGCCCTGGGATTGGGCGTAACAGGACTCGAACCTGTGACCTTACGGGTGTGATCCGTACGCTCTAGCCAACTGAGCTATACGCCCTCAATACCGGTTATTGTACCATGGTCCCGGGTGGAGGCAAGGTTCGGAATAAGGCCTGCGAGACTCTGGTGGTCGTGGCGAAAACTCACAGCCGCCCTTCTGCGAGAGCCTTGAGAGACCTTGACTTCGGGACACGACGACGTGCACAATACTCCTCGTGCCGAAGCTTGCGCCTCGGGAGCGGTCCGGTACCCTGGGCGGGCAGCGAGGAAGGCAACCTGGAACCCTGGCCGAGGGCGGGCCGCGCCGGAATCAGGTAGCTCGACCTTGCGAGACGGCCTTTGCTGCTAGAGGGCGGCGAGATGACATCGCTTGTGGCCAGTGCGGCGCTATTGGCCGCCTGGTGGGTCAGGCTCCGGCGCGGACCATGCTGAATGAATGAGCGCGAGTTTGGAGAACTCGCACTGAGGCGTCGTCCTGAGGGGAATTGCCCAGAGAGAAAAAACGCCAATGGGACGGAAAGGACACAAGTCCGGGCGAAACCCTATCATTGAGTACCGACGGCTCTCCACGGACGATCTTCGACGCAGAATTGAGCAGTGCCGCGAGAAAGGCGACACTCGAACCGCCATCGACATGGCCAAAGAATGCCATCGTCGGCAGCCAAGCCCGGAAAACTCCGATCTGCTCGGTCATCTCTACCTTGAGCGCGGTCGCCGGCTGATCGAGAAGAACCTGTTCGCCGAGGCACTGATGGTCCTCAATAACGCCTTGAGCCTCGGCCAGGGCAGTGCGGACCTCTTGTGGTTGATGTTCGAGTGCGGCCTTCGCAGCCGGCAATATGAGACGGCTCTGTCGGCGTTGAGGCGGCTGAACGACCCGGCCGAGCAATCGCGAGCTTCGCGATACCTGGCCGACGAGGCGATTGCACGAGGCGAATCGTTGGACCGGTTTTGCGAACCGGCGACGCGCGAGGATGTGCACAGAATACGGCGGGCTTTCGCGGCCTTTGAGAAAGGAGACGACCCGGCGGTCACGGATGAACTCAGGGGGATCGGCCTGACGAGCCCGTGCGCGGGATGGAAATGGCTGCTTCTCGGTCTGGCGGCGTACACTCGAGGTGACCGCGACCGTGCCCGCCTGAGTTGGGACAAATGTGGGACCGAGGGGCGGCCGGGACGCCTGGCGGCAATTCTCCGATCAGGCCTGTTGAACGACGGTCGGGACGGCGAGCTGACACCGGCGCTTCGCGAGAGGCTCATAGAGCATTTTGGCAGTCCTCGCCTCGCCCTCTTGACGCAAATAAAGGAGCGTCTGGCCGGCAAGGACGTGAGGGGCGCCTTGGACGGATGCGCCCGTCTCCTGGCGAGGGTGGAAGCGAGCGAACGCGAGGCCTTTGCCCAACGGCTTGGCCGCGCGATCTGCGAGAAGATGGGTAACGATGAAGATACCGTCCAACGCTTCAGGCGAGTGTTGGGACCGCTCCCGGAAGACCCATTTCTCTATCGGTCGGCGGCGCTGTCTCTCGAAGGCTCTTTCCCCTCGGACGCCATCGACGTCTGGTCCTGCTTCATCGATACATTAGAGCATGTGAAAGGAATCGCACCGCACCTGTTCCCCCGGGCCAAGGGCCTTGTGCTGCAGCGGATGGGTGACCTGGCGATGCAAGCGAGCAAGGTCGACGGCTTCGAAGCATTTCTCGGCTTGGCCTCAGGCCGCTGCAATGAGGCGATCGGCTACTACAGGCAAAGCCTCCAGGAGTATGCGGAGGATAAGACCAGCCACGAAAAGCTGATGGCCGCGTACCTGTTGCAGAACCAGCCCAAGAAAGCCGAGCGGCACGCTCGCGAGGTTCTGCGCCGATGGCCAAACGATGTTAACACCCTATTGTTCCTGGGACTCCGTTGTATCGACAGAGCTGCGTTTCGCAAGGCGTTAGACTACCTGAAGCAGGCTCTGCGAGTCGATCCCGCCGACAGTCAGGTTCGTGCGGGCATAGTGTTGTGTTATCTCAAGTCGGCCCGGCGGCGATTGCGGCAAGGAAACCTGGACCAGGCTCGCCAGGATTATGAGGAAGCCCAAGCGGTGCTCGATCCCACGGCATCCAAGGCACTCTTTTTCTGCAGATGGGCGGCGCTGGAATGGCGGGCCGAGAAGCCGGATCGGGCGCAAGAGTTGCTGAGCCAGGCCCTGGCCGGTCGCGAGGAGCGGGTGGTGGTCTATTTCGTTCTGGCAATCGAACTGTCCGTTGCGCAAGCCCCGCCGGAGGTGCAGCAGAGATTTGACAAGTTGCTCGAAGAGGCCTTGGCCGATGAGCCAAGCGGTGCGGCTGCAGCCCGGATGGCCGAGTACGTGCTTCAGATGGCCGAAGAGGGCGTGGATTACCCGAAATCGCGGATACATGCCGACCTGCTTGTCGGCTATGTCTCGCGAGCCGCGGGACGGTCGACCTTCTCGGAACTGCAGTTGCTGCAAGTCTGCGAATACCTCGAAGATCGGCAGGAGTGGAAACTGTTGGAGCGTCTGGCGCACCAAGGCTGCGACCGGTTCGTCGGAAACCCTCACTTTCCGGTGTTTCTGGGCCGCTCGCAGCGCGGCCTCGGCCGTCGACGGTTGCCGGCCCGTACGCGACGGCTACTGGAACGCGCCTACGAGCAAGCACAGGCGCAACACCGGTTCGATCTCTCGGCCGAGATATCGTCGCTGCTGGATGAGCCGCAACCCTCGATGTCGCACGGCTTCGGCGATTTCAGGTCACTGTTCAATGCGCTGGCGCACATGCTTGATGCAAGCGAGGCTGAGGATGATACCGGTCGAAAACCTTCGACCTCTCGGAAGAAACCTCGGAGCAAAGGCATCGACATGCAAAGGATATTCGAATGGATGCAAGAGGGAATGGATGAGGAGAACTAAGGCGGACCGCCTTTTTGCGGGCCGCAACCCAAGCGCTCTGCGATCGAGAAACATGCTCGCAAAATGCGAACCAGTCGCGACGGAAGAGACTAATGGCGAATCCGTACAGCATCCTGAATGTCAGGCCGGAGGCCGGCGATGAAGAGATCCGGCGGTGTTACTTGGAAGCGGTGCACCGGTTTCCGCCGGAACACTGCCCCGAGCAGTTTGTATCCATTCGGCAGGCATACGAGACCATCAAAGATGAAGGCGCCCGACTGGAGTTTCTTCTGTTTGACGCCTCACAAGGAGAATCGATCGACGAGCTGATCGAGGAGGAAAGATGTCGGACAACCCCCAAACGTGCGGGTCTGGCGGCATTATTGAGCCTTCTGGGCGAGACACGATAGTCCCGCCGGAGGCGCGGCAGGAAATCGAGGCGGTGCTCTCGACGTTGCGCCAGTGGCTGCTGGAGTCGGAACAGTGGCGTCATGCGCTCCTGGCCCCGCAAGAAAACGTTGATGCGGCAGCGCGGGTCGATTTGCACACGTTGCTGAGCGAACTGATCGCGCTGAAGCAGGAAGTCCGGCTGGAGGCACGAGGCACCAAGACCGCGCGTCAGGACCTTGATCGAGCCATCGACGAGTTTCATGAGGGCATCGAAGAGGTTTCGGCACAAACCCAGAAGCTGTTCGATCCCCTGCTGCGCGAGCGGGATCGCCTGCGGGACGGTTTGAACTCCCAGATGGATTCACAGCTACGGTCCTGGGTGGAGGTGCTATTGGATCTGCGCGAAGCCCTGTCGCGGGGCGAAGAGACCTCCCGTCAGGCGGCCCGGCGTGTCGGATGGCGTCGTTGGCTGCTGCCCCGAGGCCTTCTGGAAGGTCTCCACGAAGGATACATGCTGGGGCTGCGTCGCATAGATGCGATCCTGGAAGCCCGCGGGGTCCGTCCTATCGAGTGTCTCGGCAAACCCGTTGATCCGGAACAGATGCGGGTGGTCGATCTGGTCCGGCGCGACGATCTGCCGGCGGGCCACGTAGCGGAGGTGGTACGCGCCGGCTACACCTGCGATTCGAAGGTCATCCGCTATGCGGAAGTCCGGGCGGTTGCCCGCCAAGAAGGAGAGACAGCATGAGCTCGGAACCGATCATCGGCATTGATTTGGGGACCACCAATTCGGAGGTGGCGGTTCTCGAAAACGGCCGCCCTCGCGTGCTGACCGAAAACGGACAGGCCATTCTTCCCTCGATGGTCGGCCTGGCCGACGATGGGCGGCTGTTGGTCGGTGAGCCGGCGAGAAACCAGTGGCTGCTGGCTCCCGATCGAACGATCCGTTCGGTCAAGCGGCGCATGGGCGAGGACGTGAAACTGCGCATGGGGGACCAGGAGTTCTCTCCGCAGGAAGTGTCTGCGATCATTCTGCGAACGCTCAAGAACCGGGCGGAACGTCACCTTGGCCGCCCGGTCGGCAAGGCAGTGATAACCGTCCCCGCGTACTTCAACGACGCCCAGCGTCAGGCGACCCGTGAGGCCGGCGAGTTGGCCGGTTTGGAGGTCGTGCGGATCCTGAACGAGCCCACTGCGGCGTCGCTGGTCTATGAGGCTGGACAATCCGCGCCGCAGAAGGTCATGGTGTACGATCTCGGCGGCGGAACGTTCGACGTAAGCATCGTGAGGATCGAACAAGGCGTGATCGAGGTGCTGTCCAGCCACGGAGACACGCACTTGGGAGGCGACGACTTTGATGCCCTGCTCATCGAGCACGTGGCCGGCCGCTTCCAAGAGCAACACGGCGTCGACCTCCGGGCCGACCCCCGGGCTCATTCGCGATTGTGGCGGGCGGTGGAACAGGCCAAGATTCTCTTGTCAACCACGCCATACGCTCAGGTCAACGAGGAGTTCATCTGTGAGAAAGACGGGATTCCTCTTAACCTGTCGATGGAATTGAGCCGAGGCGACTACGAGGAAATGATCCGTCCGCTGATCGACAAGACCATGGAAGCGGTACAGGTGGCCTTGAAGGACGCCGGCCTGACTGCGGGCCAAATCGACCGAATCGTTCTGGCCGGCGGGGCCACACGAACGCCTCTTGTCAGCGAGGAATTGCGGAATCGCACCGGCCGACATCCCCACCAGGAGGTGGACCCCGATCTCTGCGTTGCCATGGGAGCGGCGATCCAGGCAGGCATCATCCAAGGCGAGAGCGTCTCCGCCGTGCTGGTTGACGTAACGCCCCACACCTTCGGCATCAATTGCCTGGGTGAGCGTTTCGGCCTGCCTTATCCCTACTGCTTCAGTCCGATCATCCATAAAAACACACCGTTGCCGGCATCACGAACGGAGGTGTACTACACGGTCTGCGAGGACCAGGAGCGAGCGGTCATTGAGGTTTTTCAAGGTGAACATCCCGACGCGCTCAAGAACGTGCGCATCGGTCGGTTCACGATCGAGGGCTTGAGCAAGGGGCCGCCTCAGAGCCCGATTACCTGCCGGCTGGACCTTGATTTGAACGGGATGCTCAAGGTGACCGCTCAGGAAAAGAAGACGGGGCGGCAAAAGCAGATTGTCATTGACAATGCGATGAGCCGTTTCGAGAAAACAGAAATGGCCGATGCGGCCCGAAGGCTGCGGGTTCTGTTCGGAGATGACGAACAAGAACAGGCATCCGCGCCCGAGGCCGATGCCGTTTCGGAGGCGGCGGAATCCGATCACCCGGCACGGGAGGTCGTGCGGCGGGCACATGCGGCGCTCAAGGACGTGGCCGGCAAGGATCGTGAAGAGGTCCTGGGACTGCTTCAGCGGATTCACGATGCCATAGAGAAGAATGACCGGGAAGATGCAGATCGAGCCGCCCAGGAACTTGACAGCATTTTATACTATCTGGAGGAGTCGAAATGAACGACCTCTCCGGATCGGATGCCTTTGGGAAAGGTCGTGAGCGCTGCCCGACCTGCAATGCCCCCCGGCAGGCGGAATCGGTCTGCTATCGCTGCAAGAGCGACCTGTCGTCATTGATCGTTCTGGAGAGCCGCGTCGACAACCTGCGGGCACACGCCCGTCGCTGTTACGCCAGAGGATGGTATCGCCGGGCGGCGGAACTCACACGGGAATTGCTTTCCCTGGAGGCATGCTCAGAAGATCTGGCGCTGCTGGCCTGCGCCAGCCTGATGAGCGGCGATTTCCCCTCGGCGGTCCATGCCTATCGCCGGAACGTTTTTCTCTCACAGGGCAACAGCAGTTGCTCCATGAGCGACACGTAAGCATCGAGGCACTTCTGGGCGCAGCACATTTGATCGGCCTGGCGCAAGGCCTCCTGAGCGCAGCGGCGGCGGGCCTCGGCATCCTCCCAGGCCGTGCGAATCCGGGTGGCCAAGGCGTGGGGTTGCGAGGAACCCACCAGAAAGCCCGTCTGCCCGTCGCGAATCAGCTCTCGGACGCTCGGACCGTCGGTCGCAACAATCGGTATCCCGGCCGCCATTGCCCAAGCCAACCAGCCGGTTGAATGACTCTGGTCATCGGGCCATATGAACATGTCACTGGCTGCGAGGAGATCGGCCGGCCCGTATTGCTCGGCTGCAATTCGGAAGATCTGTGGGCAGTAACACTCCTCGCTGAGGTGCCTTGCCCGCCCGTCGCCACGAAACCCACCTGGCAGGATCATTCGGACATCCGGCCAGATCTGGTGCAGAATCGCTGCAGCCCAAACGGCAGCATACTGCCCTCCTTTCCTTCCGGGCGGGCAAGCGGTCAGCAAGACTCGCGCATCCGCCGGGAGGCCCATTTCCGATCTGACACGTTGCCGATCTGCATGACGAATCTCCGCCGGATCGACGCTGGGCCTGATGACCCGCACGCTGTCACTCTTCAAACCCAAGCGAATCAGTTGTTCTCTGACTGAATCGCTCAGACATACAAAATTTGTCTGCTGAGCGCGTTTTCGCCTCATCAGATGCCCGAAAAGAATGCCGGGCATTCCGATAGGGCTGGACAGGATCGTCAGCGACGGCTGATCGCTGCCCTCGCGGCTGAAGTCGAGGTATGGTGACCAGTCCCACATCAACAGCAGATCGAAGGACTTCCGCCGCAACAGCCGGACAGCCCGCGCACCCGGAAGCATGGGCATCAAGGAGCAGCCGTGCACGCGCTCGATCGGCACCGCCGGCGGTAGGCGCAGCACCGGGGCCGGTCGTCCGATCATGAGAACAGCTTGCGAGAAACGCTCGGGCGGCAACCGGTTCAGGAGGAGAGAAAGGTGCGCAAGGGCGTCCTCAGAGGTCGACTCGTGCACAGCATGGAGCAAGCGGGCGGCCATGACCTCATCATGCTCGAGGTCTGGCCCGCCTTCAAGTTGAGGACACCCCGCCGTTTTGCGAGCGTTGGCGGAGACGGTACACTCTGGCTCGTCCTTCTGACACCCCATCGGCCGGCGGTGTTATCCGGGCGGGCACGGAGGTTATGGGTTTCAAAATTCTACTGCTTCTGATTCTGCTGCTGGCATCAGCGTTCTTCAGCGGGGCCGAAACAGCCCTGTTCTCGCTGAGTCGCCATGAATTGATGCGGTTCCGCCAGGATAAACGGCCGTCGAGGCAGATGGTCGCCGACCTGATGCGTCATCCGCGCCGGCTGCTGCTGACGCTGATGATCGGCAACGTGTCGATCAACCTGTTCATTTTCGCCGCCAGTCTGTCGCTGTCGCAGTCAGTGCTCGGCAGAAATTCGGCCCTGGTCCCGATCATCGGGTTGGCTTCGCCTATCCTGGTCACGTTGTTCGGAGAAATCCTGCCGAAGGGAGCCGCGATTCTGCTGAGGGTTCCGCTGGCCCCTCGTCTGGCTCCCATGGTCCGGTTTACCCAGGTCATTCTGACCCCGTTTCGTGCGTTGCTCGGAACGCTGCTGGTCGAACCGCTGACTCGTCTCTTGGTCGGCACACCCAAGCCTGACGAATACGTCACCGTTGAGGAGCTGCGCGAACTGGTCGAGATGTCGGAGCGGCACCGCGTGATCGACGCTCACGAAAACGCCATGCTCGACCAGGTCATTCAGCTCGGCGAGTTGCGGACCAAGGACATCATGATTCCCCGGGTGGACATGATCGCCTATGACGTTCACGGAAACCCGCATGACCTCGAACGGCTGATGCGGAAGCATGAATTCACCAAGATACCGGTTTACGACAAGGACATCGATCGGATTGCCGGAATCATCTATGCCAAGGATCTGCTGCTGCACCCCGGCCGTCCGCTCGCACAACTGATCCGGCCGGCCCATTATGTCCCCGAAGTGGTCACCATCACCCAATTGATCGAGGAGTTCCGCCGGAAGAAGACGCAGCTCGCCATTGCGGTTGACGAGTTCGGCGGCGTGGTGGGTCTGGTCACGGTGGACGACATCGCGAAGCTGATTGGGGGCGGGTTGGGTACTGAGGGGGAATCGGAGCAGGACAGACTCTGGGTCCGGCTTGATGAGCGACGTTACCGCGTCTCCGGCGGGATGAGCATCCATGACTGGTCCGAGCAGTTCAAGATGAGCCGGCTGGACGAGGAGGTAACCACCCTGGCGGGTCTGATTCTCGCTCGGCTGGGCCGGCTGCCGGCCGTCGGGGACAAGCTCCGGCTGGGTAACCTAGTCCTGACGGTTGAGGCACTTCGGGGACGACGTATCGAATGGGTTTTGCTGGAACTCGTCGACGGTGGATCGAGTGCCGCGCCTGTCGATGGGAAGCCCGGAGGAGACTGCCCATGATCGCGCTCCTGCTGGGCACATTTGCAACCGCAGTCACTCTGGCCATATCAGGCTTTTTTTCCGGGGTTGAAATGGGCCTTTACTGCGTCAATCGAGTCCGCCTGAGGCTTCGCGCCGAACGCCTCGAAGCACTCGATGCCCGCGCGCTGATCGATCTCACCGACCGCCAGGACGAAAGCATTCTCGGTATCGTTCTCGGCAACAATCTCGCGAATTATCTGCTGACAGTCGCGGCCACGTTTCTGATGGCCTGCGGCATTGGCGTCGAGTCCTCGAAGGTGGAGTTCTACACGGCCGCCATGCTCTCCCCGCTGGGATTCGTCTTCGCCGACGTCGTCCCGAAGAACTGGTTCCGAGCGGAAGCCGATCGGCTGATGTACCGTTGCGCCCGGCCGCTGCGAGCCATGATCCTGGTGCTCCGTCAGACGGGCATCCTCTGGCTTCTCGGGCAGGTCACACGGTTCAGCATATGGCTGTCCGGCCATGAAGCAGAGAGCCGGATGCACGGCCCACGACGTGAGGTGCTCGGCCTCTTGCGGGAAGGCGCCGCGGAGGGAGCTCTGACGACCGAACAGGCGGAAATCGTCGAGCGAGTGATGAATCTGTCGAGCGTCCGCGTCGGTTCGATCATGATTCCGCGCCGCCGCGTGGCCAGCGTCCCCATCACCGCAAACCGCAGTCAATTCCTCCGGGCGGTTCGGAGCCACAGCTACTCGCGGATGCCGGTCGTCGACCGAGACGGGAAGACGGTCTCCGGCATCGTCAGCGTCTGCGACGTGCTCGCCGACGATACCGATGCGAGTATCAGCAACTTCATGCACCCCCCCATTGCGCTCCAGGCTCAGGACTCCGCCGCGCGGGCCATCATTCAGCTCCAGCGAGCCAACGAGACCATGGCCGTGGTTAACGATCCGCGACGAGGCTTCGTGGGCATCATCACACTCAAAGATGTAATCGAGGAAATCTTTGGCGAATTGCCCGCGTGAAACATCTGATCAAGGCAGCGCCTGCCAAGAGAGTCCTGCCTGCAGCGTTCTGGCTCTCTCTCCTGTCAGATGTGCGATTTGTGCGCGCACGTGTCTGTGGCACGGGGCGCTTCAATTGCGGCCCGCAAAAAGGCGGTCCCCTTAGAATGTCACCGTCAGGCCTCCGTCGACGATCATCACATGACCGGTTATGTAGCTTGACTCCCGGCAGGCGAGGAACAGGATGGCCGAGGCGATTTCCTCCGGCCTTCCCGCACGGGCCATCGGGATTTTGCGCGCTTCCACGTAGAACCTCTTGAACCAGTCGCTTTCCAGCTCGTTCCTGCCGTTGTAGACCGACATCGGCGTGTCAACAAAGCCCGGCGCGACGGCGTTGACGCGAATGTTGTGCGGAGCGAGTTCCACCGACAGGGCTCGGCTGAACTGGTTGACCGCCGCCTTGGCGGCCCCATATCCCGAAGCCCCCGGCTCGGCCTGCGTGCCATGGATGCTGGTCACGTTGACCAACCGTCCAGGCGTCTTGTTTGCGATCATCACCCTGGCCGCCTCCCGACAGAAACGAAACGCACCCACCACGATGATGTCGAAAATGTCCCGCCAGGTCTCAAAGTCGGCGTCGGGAAACCCCACAGGGTAGGCGACGGCGGCATTGTTGACGACCACATGCAGCCCTCCGAGCTTGGTCGCGGCCGCAATCGCGGCGTCGACCGTCTTCTGGTCGCGAACATCGCCCGGCACGACGGCCAGCCGGTCGGTTCGGCCTGCGGCTCTGGCTGTTTCCTCCAGCTTCTCGCGTCGTCTGCCGACCATCACAACCGACGCCCCTTCTTGGACGAAGCGGAGAGCCGTTGCGGCACCGATTCCCGTTCCCGCCCCGGTTATGATCGCAACTTCGCCGTCCAGAAGACCCATGTGGGCAGCTCCTATCTGACGCGCCCGTCTATGCTGATATGCTCAATCCGGTCGCGTCCCGTGAATACTACCGCGGCCGTCTCCGTCTCCACGACCTGCCCGGAGTCCAGGTGACCACACCTCCCGCTCGTGGAGGCGGTCGCCAGATCACCAGGAAAGCCGGTCGCGGCCTCGGGAATGACCGTGCAGAGGCCTCGCCATCCCCCGTAGGTGGCGAACAACCATAGAGTATTGAAGAGCTGGTTGTCAAAAGCCAGACCGAAACCGCTGCGCGTCGCGTGGTCAAGATGGGCATACCAGCCCTCGTGCAATTCGGTCAGGTAGACCATCTCGAAATGCGGCACATCCACCCCCGCCGGGACACGGCTCATATCGAACAGCTTGCCGTCACGGCCGGGGACCTGCGGCCAGTTGAACTCCAACGGTTCCGCGGCCAACCGGCCCAGCCCCGGACTGCCAATGATGCCCTTTCCGGCGGGAATGACGAACTCTGACTGCGGGCCGACGGACAAAGCCGGATGGATCGACCAGACGTAGTCGAAACCATGACGACCGAGGTGGCTCAAGCGATACTTCACGCGGACGACGGGCGATGATGCCGCCAGGGTCATCCATCGTTCCATTCGCGTCGGCGTGACACCCCCTTCGGCCCAGAGGTGCAATGTCAGCTCGGTCCGACTTTGCAGGACTTCCCACTCGAAAGGTCGGGTCCAGTATTCGCCATGATCGGGGTACATCTCGTGGTTGTAAGGCCCGGCCTCCCCGTTGGGGAACAGCTCGTCCCAGCCGCCGCTGAAATTGTCGTCGTAGTTCATCCCGGACGGCATGATTCTCGGCATGATCCGAGGATGCTGCCACAGGAAGTCGCGGTCGGTCGGCTTGTGGACCCAATGATAGATCTTGCCGCCCAGTTGAGGCAGCACATCAATCCGCAGCACGTCGCTCTCGATCCGCAGAACGCTGCATTCGTTGAGCTTCCAGTCCTTCTCGAATCGAACATAGCCCACGAGACCGTCTCCTTTTCGATTGGACCCGGGATGATAACACGGTTACACTTCCAGCGGTATAAGCAGGTCCGCCCCATGGAGACGTGCTGAATGCTCGCAAGCAGTTACCAGCCTGTCGATTATGCCATCATCATTATCTATTTTATCCTTACGTTGGCCATCGGGTTGTGGTCAGCAAGAAAAGCCAAAGGGGGATCCAAAGAGTTCTTCATCGCCGAGCGGTCGCTGCCGTGGTGGGTGGTCGGCTTCACCATGGTCGCGGCAAGCATCAGCGCTGAGCAAATGCTGGGCGAGGTCGGATACGGCTTCGGGGCCGGGTTGGTGGTCTCGAACTGGGATCTGGGTGTGTACCCTTCCCTGACGCTGATGATTTTCGTGTTCCTGCCGCTGTATCTGCGCAGCGGCACGACGACGATTCCCGAATACCTTGAGAAGCGGTACAACAAGACGACGCGTCTGCTTTTTGCCGTGTACACCGTCTTCAACAACGCCTGCGTTACGCTGGTCATGGTGCTGGCGCTGGGTGCCACGGCGATGAAGTACTTCCTGGGAATCCCGCCGATTCTGGGCACGGCGATCCTGGCCGTGTTCACGGGCATCTACACCGTTTACGGCGGCATGTCCTCGGTCGCATGGACGGACACCTTTCAGTGCATCCTGCTGCTCGCCGGCGGTCTCACGCTTTTCGGGGCGGGGCTCAACGAGGTACCCGGTGGGTGGTCCGGGCTGTTGGAACGAATGCGGGACGCAGGCTCGGCACATCTCATCCGGCCGATGGATGACCCCTACGTGCCTTGGCCCGGAGTGATCCTGCTGATGTTGTCAACCAACGTCTGGTACTGCTGCACGAATCAGTTCTACGTTCAGTCCTGCCTCGGGGCCAAAGACGAACGCCACGGTCGCATGGGTGTGCTCTTGACGGCCTTCCTTGGGCCGGTTCTGACTCTTTGCTTCGCCTTTCCCGGCTACATCGCAAGTGACCTTCTGAAGCAGGGCGTGCTGCCGGCCCTGCCGCTCACACCGGACGGCCAGCCCGACGCCAATGCCACGTACCCGCATCTTGCGCAGTTCCTGCTGGGTCCGGGGCTTCGAGGCTTTCTGGTCGCCGCCGTCCTGGGGGCGATCATGTCGAGCGTGAGCGCCATCGTGAACGCCACCGCCAGCGTCTACACGATCGACATTCACCGACGCTGGCTGCGTCCGGCCGCAAGTGATCGCGAACTGGTTCGCGTCGGCAGACTGGTCGGTTTGGTTACCCTGCTCGTCGCGTTCCCGCTGACCCTGCTGGCGAGCAGCTACCGCTATATCTTCACCTACTCGCAAAATGCCTGGTGTATTCTGGCCATCCCGATCATGCTGGCGTTTACCTATGGGGCGTTGTGGAAGCGCACGACCGCCAAGGCGGCGACCGCAACGTTTGTCTTGGCCGCGCCTTTCGTCGCAGTGCCGTTCGTCTGGGGCAATCCCGATGACAACTGGCTGCGACTGCCATTCATCTCAGGCAGAATTCACCTGTTCAACTTTGCCTTCGTGCTTTGGATCGCGGCGGCCGTCTTCATGATCGCGGTCAGCCTGCTGACGAGGCCGGCGCCGGCGGAGGCCGTCGCCCCGTATGTCTGGAGACCGTCGCTCAACCTGCCTTCGCCGGAGCATCGCGGGCAGTATCCATGGTATCAGACCGTCGGCTTCTGGGCCGTTATCGCGGCAATCATGTATCTGATCATCTATGTGATATTCTGGTGAAGACCGATCATGTCAAGACTCATCGCCCTCTTCGTGCTATTCATGCCGCTGTTCGGTTGTGTCCGGATGTCCGGTTCAGCATCGCACCGCGCGAGCCCGCCCGTCTTCCCGGGCCTGCCGCTTCTGGTCGACGAGGACTTCGACAAGCCTTCGACGCAATGGGAGCTGGACGATCCACGGGCGTGGAAGTTCACGCGCGACGGCGACAGAACGGTACTATGTCTGGCCGGGAACAGCAGCTACAAGCCGCCGTACCGGTCGCCGACCGGAATGGCCTTGCTCAAGGACGTCATCGTGTCCGATTTTGTCCTTGACGCGCGGGTGCGATCGACCAAAGCTGATTATCCGCACCGTGACATGTGCCTTTTCTTCGGCTACCAGGACGCGGCGCGGTTTTACTATGTTCATTTCGGGCTGAAGTCGGACGACGCGTCCAACACGGTCCACATCGTGAACAACGCCGACCGTCGCCCAATCGTTAAGACGCGGACAGACGGCACGCCGTGGACCGAGGGCTATCACCACGTTCGCGTGGTCCGCAAGGTCGCCGCCGGCACGATCGAGGTTTTCTTCGACGACATGACGCAACCGTGCATGACCGCTGAGGACAAGACATTCACGTGGGGCCGAATCGGGGTGGGGTCTTTCGATGATGCGGGCAACGTTGACCGGGTGATCCTCTGGGGCAGGAAGGTCAGTCTTCCGGCGACACGAACGGTTGTGCCTTGATTGTGAGAGGAAATCGCGACCCGCACGGGCGCGGCGCGATGCGCCTACATCAAGGCCATGCGGAGCTGCGCCCGTGCGCCGGCCACGATCCGGTTCTTGCGACGAAGGGCCGCGTCGTCACCGGCCGGCATTTTCAGGGCTTCCTCGAGGCGGGCTTGGGCGTCGGCCGCGGAGATCTCTTCCGGACGCAGGGCTTTCTGGGTCAGAACAGTCACCTGGTTCTCGATCACCTGTGCAAAACCGCCGTCCACAAACCAAGTTTGCGTTTCCGTGCCCTTGCGCAATCGCAGGCTACCCGCGCCCAGCTTGCACAGAAGTGGAGCGCGGCAGAACAGCACGCCGATTTCGCCGTCATGGGCAGGCAGCACCACCGACTCGACGTCGCCCTCAAAGACCCGGGCCTCGGGGGTCAACACGCTGCACTTGAAGGTCTTCTCTGCCATCGCAATAACCCGGGCGAATTCAAAGCTGGGAATCAGGCATCGAGGATTTGAGATTCCACATTTCAGAGCTCACATTTCAAATCTCAAATCCGAATTCTCGCATTCGAGATCTCAGGAACACTCGCAATCCCGATTCTTCACCTCAGATTCTCCATCATCGCTTCCTCATATTCAACTCGGTCCTCAATCCACCGTTCTCAATTCTCAATTCTTCGCCAGTTTCTCCGCCTTCGCGGCCGCGTCTTCTACGGTCCCCACGTACATGAACGCCTGCTCGGGCAGGTGGTCCCATTTGCCCGCGCAAATCTCTTCAAAGCTGCGGATCGTGTCTTCCTTGCGCGTGTAGTTGCCGGGATAACCGGTGAACACCTCCGCCACGAAGAACGGCTGAGAGAAGAACCTCTCGATTTTCCTCGCCCGGCTGACCAGGAGCTTGTCCTCCTCGGAAAGCTCCTCGACGCCCAGAATCGCGATGATGTCCTGGAGGTCGCGGTATCGCTGGAGAATCTGCTGCACTTCTCGGGCGACCTTGTAGTGCCGCTCGCCAATGTACTGGGCGTCAAGAATACGGCTGGATGAGGCGAGAGGATCGATCGCGGGATAGATGCCCTTCTCGCTGATTCCGCGGGCCAGAACGATGAATGCATCCAGGTGCGTAAACGTGGTCGCCGGCGCCGGGTCAGTCAGGTCATCGGCGGGCACGTAAATGGCCTGCACCGAAGTGATCGCCCCCTTCTTGGTCGAGGTGATCCGTTCCTGGAGATCACCCATCTCGGTGCCGAGGGTCGGTTGGTAGCCGACAGCCGAAGGCATTCGGCCCAGCAGGGCGGAAACCTCCGAGCCGGCCTGGGAGAATCGGAAGATGTTGTCCACAAAAAGCATGGTGTCGGCCCCGGACTCATCGCGGAACCACTCCGCCATGGTCAGGGCGCTCAGGGCCGCCCGGAGGCGTGCGCCCGGAGGCTCGTTCATCTGTCCGAACACCATAGCGGTGTGATCCATGACCTGTTTGACGTTGCCCTGGGCGTCCTTGAAGGTCGCCTCTTGCATTTCGAGCCAGAGGTCGTTGCCTTCGCGAGTACGTTCTCCGACACCGGCAAACACGGAGTAACCCGAATGCTCGCGGGCGATGCGGGCAATCATTTCCTGCACGACGACCGTCTTGCCGAGGCCGGCACCGCCGAACAGGCCGATTTTGCCGCCGCGGACAAAGGGGGCCAACAGGTCGATGACCTTGATGCCGGTTTCCATCATCTCCGACTTCGGGGTCAGGTCGGCGAAATCGGGCGGTGCATGGTGGATCGGCCGGCGGGACTCGGCCTTCACCTCGCCGCGCATGTCGATGGGTTCGCCGACGAGATTGAACACACGGCCGAGGGTTTGCATGCCCACGGGCACGGTCACCGGACCGCCTGTGTCCTCGATCTGAGCACCCCTTACCAGTCCGTCCGTCGTGCCCAGAGCAACGGCCCGCACCTTGCCGCCGCCCAAGTGCAGGGCAACCTCGCACCAGAGCGTCTCGCGTTCGGTCATGCCCAGGACCTTACGTTCAACGTTCACCTTCAGGGCGTTGTACAACTTGGGCATCCGGTCCTCGTCGAACTCCGCATCGAGCGTGGAGCCGATCACCTGCGTCACTCGCCCGAAATTGCGACCATTTGACTTTGCCATAATTGTCGTTCTCGTTCACAACCGCCCAATGGGCTATGCGAAACAGGTTTCCGACCTGTTACTGGCCGGCAAGATGCCGGCCCCACACCTCACACTGCCTCAGGGCTGTCCAGCCTCGGGAAAGACCTTGGCCAGATCCGTTGCTCTCATCTTCTCGTCCGGCACACCGAGCGCCCGCAGCAAGCCGACAGCCATCAGCACATCGCCGGCGGGCTTCATGTGCACGCCATCAGTGGTAAAGAACCGCTCTTGCGACCCGGAATCCTTTTTTCGTTTCTCGATCGCCTTGAGAAACAAGGCATGCAAATCCACGTATTGGCACTTGTTCCGCTGGGCCACCCTCTTGCCGGCGGCCACATAAGCGGCCAGCCGCTTGTTGCCCTCCGAAGCCGGGTCTTCCTCAATCACCGTGGGTGCCAGCACCAGCACGCGAGCGCCTGACTCCTGAGCCATCTTGACCATACGTTCCAGGTTCCGCTCGTAGGCTTCGAGCACCCGCGGATCAGGCCGATCGGCCATTCGATGCCAGACATCATTGATCCCCACGCTGACGGTCACAATTGCGGGGCTGCGGCGAACAACGTCTTTCTCAAAGCGGGCGACCATGTCCTCGGCCTTCTGACCGCCGACGCCCACATTGACGATCGGCGGAATCTTCATCCCCGCGTACTGCTGGGCGAACACCGCGTCCATCGCCCTCAGGTAGCCGCCCGCCTGGGTGATGCTGTCCCCCATGGCGACGATCTGTTGGCCGGGCCCGATCTTCATCTCGGCCGGACGGGTTGCCGGCTGGGTCGCGGGCGGCGGCGCAAGCGAAAGAATCATCGAAAACAATCGTATCGGCTCCATTACCTGAGTGCCTCCGCGCCGCTGACGATGTCCAGCAATTCCAGCGTAATCTGCGATTGCCGGGCCCGGTTGTAGTGCTGGGTCAGCGTTCGGATCATGTCTCCGGCCGCATCGGTCGCGGACTTCATCGCGACCATGCGGGCCACCTGCTCGCTCACCGCCGCGTCGATGAAACACTGGAATAACCGGACTCTCACGGTTTCCGGCAGAAGTTCGGCCAGCAGTTCCTCGGGCGGCGGCGTAAAATCATATTGCACGGGGGCGGCGGCCTCGCCTGTTTCGGTATCCGGCTCCGGCGGCTCGATCGGCAGCAACTGCATGACGTGCGGACGCTGCACGCCTGCCGAGAAAAACCGCATGTATGCCACGTGGACGGCGTCGATTTCCTGGCGCTCGTAGGCAGCCATTACGTCCGCGGCGATCGGCTCGATCTCGACGTACTGCGGCTTGTCTTCAAATCGCGTGTCGGTCGCCGCCATGGCACGCCCGAGGAACTTGAAGTACGAGATGCCTTTCTTGCCCGTCACATGGATATCGACGGTCTCGCCTGCCTGTTCCCGGACTTTCAGGTGCTCGATCGCCGAACGCAGGATTCCGCCGTTGTAGCCGCCGCACAAGCCGCGGTTACTCGTGATCACGATCAAACGCGACCGCTTTGCCTGATCGTTCACCTTCAGCAGGGGATGAGACAGGTCGCCCTGCCCTCGCGAGAGCCGGCGCACCAGGTCGGTGATCCGCTCGGTGTAAGGCCGGGTCTTGGTGGCACGGTTGAAAGCGGCCTGAAAGCGTGCGGTTGCGATCAACTGCATGGTCCGCGTGATCTTGCGGATGTTGATCACCGCCTTACGGCGTTTGATGATCGCCCGTGCCTTGGCCATCCGATCGTCCTCTGCCCCTTGGCCCCGTCCGATTGGCGTGTTTTACTTGCTCGCCATGAAGCGTTTCTTGAAATCGCTTATGATGCCGACCAACCTGTCCCGGAGTTCGTCCGTCAGGTCGCCGCTTTGTATCAGCTGCTCGCGAACCTCCGGGTACTCGTCACCAACGTGCTTGAGCAAGGCGGCTTCAAACGCGGAGATCCGGCTGAGCGGCACGTCATCGCAGAAGCCTTGCGTTCCGGCGAAGATGCTGATCACCTGGTCGGCCACGTGCATGGGCGCATACTGCCCCTGCTTGAGCAGTTCGACCATCGCCCGGCCGCGGTCCAGTTGCCGCTGCGTCGCGGCGTCGAGGTCGGTGCCGAGCTGGGCGAAGGCTTCGAGCTCCCGGAAGGCGGCCAAGTCAAGCCGCAACGATCCGGCGATCTTCTTCATCGCCTTGATCTGGGCTTTGCCGCCGACGCGCGACACGCTGATGCCGACATTGATCGCCGGCCGGACGCCGCCGAAGAACAGGTCCGGCTCAAGATAAATCTGGCCGTCGGTGATGGAAATCACGTTTGTCGGGATGTACGCCGATACCTCGCCTTCCAGCGTCTCGATGACCGGCAGGGCCGTGAGGGAGCCTCCGGACCCCGGAATCTTGCGGATTTCGTAGTCCGTCCTGCCGAGCGCCTTGAGATCCCTCTCTGCCTCCGCTCTTCCCGGCTTGCCCACGTAAACCTTCTCGTTGATCGCCGGCTTGTAGTTCGCGGGGGCCGACTTGGGAACCAGCACATAGCGCGTCGCAAGCTTGCACGATCGTTCGAGCAGCCGGCCGTGCAGATAGAACACGTCGCCCGGGTAAGCCTCCCGGCCGGGCGGCCGGCGAAGCAGCAGAGACAACTGGCGATACGCCGCAGCGTGCTTGGTGAGATCATCGTAAACGCACAAGGTCGCCTTGCCCTGCTCGTACATGAAGTATTCGGCCATGGCGCAGCCGGCATAAGGCGCGATGTACTGAAGCGGAGCCGAATCGGAGCTGCCGGCCGAGACGACGATGGTGTAATCCATGGCCCCGTGCTGGCGAAGGGCATCGACCACCCCGGCGATGGTCGACTCCTTCTGCCCGATCGCGACGTAGACGCAAATCACCCCGGTGCCCTTCTGGTTGATGATGGTATCCACGCCGATGGCGGTCTTGCCGGTCTTGCGGTCGCCGATGATCAGCTCACGCTGGCCCCGGCCGATGGGAATCATGCTGTCGATGGCCTTGATGCCGGTCTGAAGAGGCTCATTGACCGGTTCGCGTCCGGCGATGCCCGGGGCATTCGATTCGAGCGGGCGGCGGAGGGGAGTCTCGATGACGCCGGCGTTGTCCAGCGGCCGACCCAGCGGATCGACCACGCGACCGATCATCGCCTCACCAACGGGCACCGAAAGCAGTTGTCCCGTGCCGCGGACGGTATCGCCTTCCATAATGCCGAGGTAATCGCCCAGGATCACCGCGCCGATCGAGTTTTCTTCGAGGTTGAAGACTTGACCGATGGCCCCGTTCTGGAATTCGAGCATTTCGCCGGCCATCGCGTTGGAGAGACCGTAGATCTGGGCGATGCCGTCGCCGACCTGCAAGACCTTGCCCACTTCGGCGACGTCGATCTCGCTCTTATACTTCGCGATCTCCTCCCGCAGGACCGACGCGATCTCGTCTACCTTGAATTTCATATTCACACCGTTTGCAATTGTCACGCCTCAAGGACGTATCCACGTCCGCCGTGAATCTCCTCAGTCGCGCGCTCGCGCATCCGCCTGAGCGTTCGGCTGATCCGCGAAGCCACGCTTGCGTCAACCTGGATGTCACCGTAATGGATGACGACACCGCCGATCAGTTCGGGCCTCGTCTGTTCGATGAGGATGGCCTCTTTCCCGATTCGGGCGCTCATTTCCTCGCGAATCGCTTGCCTCTCGTCATCCGCAAGCGGCATGGCCGTCTCGACGATGACTTCCTGCTGATGATGCTTCTCCTCCATGCGCAATTCCACGCATCGGCCCACCTTGCGCAGGAGGTTCAAGCGCCCCCGGTTGTTCATGACCTGCAGAAGGTTGACCAGCAAATCGCTCATGCGCCCCCTGAAGATGCGCTCGATCGACTCCCGTCGCGGTTCATCGTCCACCGAGTCCGCCGCCAACATGCGGCATAGATCGATCTCTCGCTCGATAAAGCGCATGAACTCGGCCATTTCGCGGGCGATGGCCTCCTCCTCGCCGCGTTCGGCCGCCGCCGTGAGCAGCGCTTCGGCGTACACGTCCGCAAGGGCCATGCTTTCATCAAAGGTATGAGCCATCTTCATTTCACCCGGTGATGCCTGTTCAGTTGCGACTTTCGGCGCCCCGCTCTTTGAGCTTTGCCAAGGCCTCGCCGACGAGCCGTCGGTGATCTTCGGGGGTCAACTGCCGCTTGAGCACCGCCCCCGCCATCTCCATTGCCAGCTTTGCGGATTCCTCGTGGAGGTCCCGCAGGGCGGTGTCGCGGGCGATGCCGATCTCGCGCTTGGCCCGCTCGATCAGCGCCTCGGCGTTGCGGCGGGCTTCATCTTCGATCCTTCGCTTGACCACTTCCGCGTCGCGCCGCCCCTCTTCGACAATGGCACTGGCCTCCTGCTTGGCGTTCTCCAGCCTTGCGGTCAGCTCTTTCAGCCGCGTCTCGGCCTCCTCGCGATCGCGCTTGGCGCCGGCCAGGGAATCGTGAATAAACTTCTCCCGATGCTGAAGACCGGTCAGCAACGGCTTCCAGGCAAACCTGCCCAGAATGACCAGCACGAGCATAAAGATGACCAGAGACCAGACAAGATTCCCCAGGTCTCCGCCGAAAAGGTTGGGCCGGCCGTCCTCACTGGCTAACAGGGTGCCGGCCGTCGCAAGATGAAGTACCGCAATCACCATGTAATTGTGCGCTCGAGCTGTCATCCGTCTCCATCTCCCGCATGGCCGTCTCGAAACCGCATGCAAGAAGCCCCGCGCGCCGCTCACGCGCAGACGCACTCGCAGGGCAAGCGGCGCCGAAGCCGTTCTCGCTCACTCTCAAAAGAACAGCACCAACAGGCAGACCACCACGGCAAACAACGTTGCACCTTCGACCATCGCCGCGGTAATCAGCGTCGTCAGGTTGATCTGGCTGGCAACCTCGGGTTGCCGGGCCATGGACTCGACGGCGCTGCCGCCGATGCGGGCAATGCCCGCGGCGCCGCCTATGATCACCAGGCCGGCACCGATGGCCGCGCCCAGAAAGCTCGCGCCCTTATCCTGGAGCAACAAAAAACCCTTGCCTTCGGCCGCTTTGTCCGATCCGGCTGCCGCAGCCTCGGCGGCCATCGCCGGTGCCGCCAAGACCATCACTGCCAACGCCGCCGTCATCATCACTCGCTTCATGTCTCGCATTCCTTTCTCTTGTGAAGCCGGTGGAAACGGCTCCTGCCGCTCGTCAATCCTAACGCCATCGCCTCTCGGCCTCGCGGCCCACGGTTCCACTCCGTGGGCATGGCAGGGTGACTTCTCAATCATCGACGCGCCACTTCTCAGTGACCAGGCTCCGCCCTGACCTCCTCGCCTTCCTGCTCTTCACCGTGTTCGGAATGAATGTTGACCGCCAAGCCGATGAACACCGCGGTCAGGAACGTAAAGATAAAGGCCTGGAGAAACGCCACAAAGATCTCCAGGAACGTTATCGCCACACTCCCAAGCACCACAAACGGAGCCACAACCAGCAGGGCTAACGCGGCGCTGGCTGCGCCGGCCATCGCGATGAAGCTCAGCAACACGCCCAGGAGAATGTGCCCGGCCAGCATGTTAGCAAAGAGACGAATGGCG
This sequence comes from Phycisphaerae bacterium, assembly GCA_035384605.1. NCBI lineage: Bacteria > Pseudomonadati > Planctomycetota > Phycisphaerae > Phycisphaerae bacterium. Next base: position 79,449 of record DAOOIV010000004.1, on the reverse strand, counting down.
AGCGCCACACACTTGACCAGCAACCCGAATACTTCAAGAACCGCGATCAGACAGTTGATCGGAAACGGCCCCATGAAGAAGTGCTTCACATACGCCATCCCGTGAATCCGCAACCCGTTGGCGATCACCATCACGAGTGTGCACGCGGCAAGCGTACCCGTGGTGTAGATGTTGCCCGTCGCGGTTCCGTAGATGCCATGCCCGAAAATCGGCTTGGTAATCGGCTCAAGGGGCAAGAGACCCAGGAGATTGCAGGTCAGAATGAAGAAAAACGCCGTCCACAGATAGGGAATGAAGCGGTCCGTATAGGGCCCGAGATTCGGTTTCGCCACAAACTCCCGAAGCATTTCGCAGATCGTCTCGACCACGTTTCGGCCGCCGCGCGGCGTCATCCGCGTGATTTCGTCTCCCCTCTGCGGTACTCGAACCAGTCGCGGCAGCAGGATGATCAGCAGCACGGCCGCCACGATCATCATGATGATGTGGTTCGAGATCAATGTGAACGTGTGCAATGGGCCATCGTGACCAACCCTCTTCCACGCGTAATCGACCACGTGCGTCAGAGGATTTGAGCCGGTTGCCAGAAGATCCATCATCATGCCCGCTGCCCCGTGACTCTGTTCCACCGAAGCAATACGACGGTCTCAAGCTTGACCATCACCACGTACGCGATAGCCACCCACGTCAAAAACACCTTTGGTTCTGCCCACCGACGCCAAGCGATCACGACCATCGCGCCTACGGTCAGCACCAGCCGGATCAGGCCGACCTTCAGTCCGGCCTGCAGCCGCCCTGCTGCGTCGTCCGAAACCATCCGCCGCAGCGCCGGCAAGAGCGTGGCGTACACCACCAGCACTACAAGCAATTGTCCGGCAACCATTCCCTCCATGCCCGCCCGACCCCCGATGCGCCATGTCGGATAGCAGCCTGCGGCAGCCAGAACGACTGTCGCCATCCCGGGCAGGCAGAGCAACCACGGAACCTTGGATGTCGATACCACAGACGAGCTCACCACGATGTCGTCCCGTCAGGCCCCACGTCTTTGCGATTCTTTCTTTCTCGTGCTCGTGGCGGTTCCGCCATCTCATGCGTGGCGCGCCGGATCAGATTGTAGAGGCCTCCCACTATCCCCACGATCGCGCATACCAGCAGGCCCCAGGGTCTCGTGCCGAAGTGGCGGTCGATCCACCAACCCAACAGGCAAGCCCCACCCACACCCGCCGCCAGTTCGACACCCGCGCCGGCCAGTTGCATTATGCCTGGCGGCAACCGCCAAGGTGACTTCGGGTCGCTCATCGCGCTCTCCGAAAGCGGCCGTCCTGTCGATTCCCTTCCTGCCAGATGAACGTTTCCGCACAGACAAGCTCGTGCAGCCACCTGCCTGCGGTCGAGGCGAGTCGCCCTGCATGGTTACCTTGCCGCGCCCGGTCCGCGCCGAGACCCAGCCGCGCAGCGGATCGGAAGTTTAGGCTCGCTCATCGCGAGGGTCAAGCCGCAGACCGAAAGCTCACTCGACGTAACACTCTATCGGCACGGGAAGTGCAAAAAGCTGACCGGCGGGCTTCCGCTCTCCGGGATCCGGTGTGTTGCTCAACAAGGGCGAACCGGCAAGGTTAGTACGGCAGGCTGATTGCCGACGTTACAGTCTCATGACTGAGACATCCGAGACGGCCGGCCGTCTGATCGAATCGTCGGAAAACGAACAGGCCTCAGCCCCACTGCCTTGGTTCCGAAGTCGGCCGTGAGGCTGGGCCTGTCTCACTGCCCCCCATGCGCCCGTCCGTGGACGGTCCGATCCAGGCCTCCTCCATGAAGCCGGCGCGGACGTCTACGCCTCCAACTGCGCCAGCAAAGGGGGACGACGACGGCGACGGCGCTTCTTGGGAGCGCCGGGAATTCGAATCTCAGGTTTGCGCGGTTGCGCGCTTGCTGCAATCTTCAAGGCCTCGGCGGCATTGGGCGCAAACAAGTCGGCGTTGACCTCCTTCCACAACCCCTCCGCACGATTGAACACGCCGCCGGAAATCATGATGTTCATCGTCGGATTGCTGCCGACCTCGCGAATCAGATCAATAAGCCGCCGTACGCCGGGAACACCGCCGGGCTGCGTGCCAAAGATCATCAGGATATCCGGGCGCAGCCGCCCCACCAGTTCCAGGATCTCATCATCGGGCACCCCTCCGCCCACAAAGTACACGTCCCAGCCATCCGCCTCGAAAAGGTCGGCGCACATCTGGGCGCCCAGCTCCTCGGGTTCTCCTTCCGCACAGGTCAACAGCATGCGTTTGCCGTTTGCCTCGCTTCGCGGCAGTCTTGCCTGTAACTGGTCAGCGAGTGAACGGCTGATTCGTACAGCCATGTGCTCAGCGGCCAGGCTGATCCGGTCCTCGCGGTACATCTGCGCTACGTGCTCCATCGCCGGCCAGATCACACTTCGGTAGACCTGCCTCGCTTCAAGCCCTTCGTTCATCGCCTCTTCGAGCACATCCCTGCACTCCTGACGTCGCCCTGCCAGTAGAGGTATCATCAACCTTTGGAAATGACGCTCTGCACTCATCATCACGCTCCAGGCTCTTCGGCCAACGATCGGCGCAGGGAATCTCCGCACCGCCTCACCACACCGGGTTTTCTGATGTTCCCACCCGTCGCATCATGCGTTAGATGGAAAGTCTTCCGCTAGGGAAGCCTGACATGCCGGCTGCTCCGCGCCAGCAACGATGAAATGTCGCCTCTCACCTTGCCCCAATTTTCTGCCCCTACTCAGAACCTCACCAAGTCTACCCTGTATGTCAATCTGGGTAATCTGGGAATCATGGCGAGACTTTCATCGGCGGGACCTCTGAAAAAACTTGAACGGCCCTGCGTAACTTGCGCTAAAGCCCCCCACCGAAGAGAAAGACGGACGACTTGCGTCCCATAAAAACGGCCATTCAGGCTGCTGACAAGGAACCGCAGCTTAGGTCGCGCTCCAGCAGGCAAAAATCGTCCTTCCCCGAAGCACAGAATGCAGTGTCGAAAACCCGGCTGGATCGCGCCGCATACCAATCCTTTTTCGGCGCCGAAGGGAGGGAATGCCTTGTTGAGGCGTCACTCCTCCCCCACCTCAGTGCCTTGTCCGACAGTCTTGCAGATTTCACGCAGCACCGTCGTCGCGTAGCAACCGGCTTCGAGCCGCATGCTCAGCAGGATGTATGGTCCAGCATCATCTTGTCCTGCATCGACCTCGACGTCCTGCGGCTGGAAACGCAGCGGGCGCCGACCACCTTTGACGCGATGCCTGCCGGCCTCGCGCCATTCATCCGGTTTCGTGCCCTCCGCGTTAATGAGAGCCGTTTCCACTTGCCCGGGCTCGCCGTGGGGGTAAGTCATGCGATAACCAAAGAGCGGGCCAGTTGGAGAGATCTCGAAGGCATCGCAACGGGGTTGCTCGCCGGCGACGTCCTCGACCCGGAAGACGGCGCCTTGCGGATGCCGCCAGGCCAGATCACCGACCATGAGCCGATCGAGACCACCGATCCGCCCGGCCACAATCTGGTTGAACAATTGAGACTGGTACGCCGAAATGTAGAACCGCTGGAGCCGCATGTCGATGGAACGGATTGCCTTGCGAGCGTTGCCGTTGAACTTGATCAACATCCGGCAGACGCGACGCTCGTTATTGAACGGGTAGGGCCAGGCATTTGCCGCTCCCTGCAGGTCTCCCTGGTCGAAGAGTTCACGGGCCCGACGAACGTCGCCGTAATCAGAAGGCTTCACTCGCCCGAGAAGCACCTGAACCATCTCGTCGTAATCTTCCCGCAGAAGGGCCCGGCCGATCTGCCACGTGTCTCCGCGCATTCCAAATCGCTGCGGGCCGAAGTAGTTCGGTACTCCCCGCTTGCTCAACACTTCCATCGTTGCGCGGACATCACCGACGCGAGCCGGGTCAACGTCGCGGATCCTGATGAGGAAGCGATTGCCGGCCAGGTGTCCGAGCTTCAGTTTGTTGGTGTGCCGCGAGACGTCCACAATTCGCATGCGAGGAATTGAAAGGGTCCGAATGGCATCAGGATCGGCATGCTCAACGCTGAACATCTGCGTTGTCACGGCATCGGCGTCTTTGAGACCGGCGTAGCCGACATCGCGAGGCGGCCGACCAAGCGCCCGGGCTATTTCGGCCACCGCGCGCATCGTGGACAAGCCGGTTTTCTCGACCCGGAAATAGACATGCGTCCCCTGGCCCGAGGGCGGGTAAAGCGGCACCTCCTCGACGACAAAGTCTTCGGGACGCGTCTTGATACGACCGCCGATTCCCGGCACGTCCGCAGTCAGGTACGGCAATTCGTCCACGTTCAGCATGAGGGCCTGCCTTATCTCATGGCTTTGGTGCACAGCCTTTTCAGGGAGGAAACCACCGTAACGGCTCACCAGCGGCTTTCCGAAACGTTGATCTGGCCGCGGTTGAGCCTGTCCAGAAACGAAACCAGATGATACTGCGTTTCAATAGCGGGAACGGGTACGCCTGCGGCGGCCGCCTGACGCACCGGTTCGCCCAGAATGGCTTCGACCTCGAGCGGTTGCCTGTTCTGGTAGTCGATCAACATTGACGGCCTGTACGGCGGCATGTCCAGAGTGTTGGACATCATTTTCTCCGTCATGACGGGAATATCGATGGAACAGCCGTGGGCGTTGCCGGCTCGGCCGGTCTCCTGCATCAGCGTCCAGGCAAGTTGCCTGAGGCCGGGGTCGTTGACGATCTCGTGCGTGGTCACTCCGCCGGCGGTAACGGTCAGCGTACTGAAAGGGATGTTCCACATCAGCTTCTCCCATCGGGCCTGTTTCAGAGAAGGCCGCACCATGGTTTCGATGCCCGCCTCGGCAAAGAGCCCGGCCATCGCTTCAACCCGCTCGAGGTCGTCGAGGAAATGGCCGAATGCCACCCGCCCATAGGCCAGGTGATGCACCACGCCCGGCTCGCCCCGGTTGATGCATACGAAAGCCATTCCGCCGAACACGCGCTCGGGCCCGAACCACTGCACGAAACGTTCTTCGATGCCCAATCCGTTCATGAGTGCAAGGATCGGCGTCTCCGGACCGAGACAGGGTCGGATCAGCCGCTCGGCGTCGTCGATCGCCGTCGCCTTGAGCGCGCAAATCACCAGATCGACCGGCCCGATTTCGGCCGGATCGCCGAAAGCCGCCGCCTTGATTCGAAAATCGCCCTCGCAGCTCTTGATGGTCAGGCCGCTTCGCCTGACGGCCTCAAGATCGCGGCGCATCAGGAAACGAACGTCATGACCGCACCGTGCCAGCTTGGCCCCGTAGTAACAGCCCACCGATCCGGATCCAATGATCGCGATTCTCATGACCGCATGCGTGCAAGCGGCGCGGCTTTCCGGCCGTAAGGTCCTAGCCTGTTGCCGTCAATTCCGCCCGCCGTTTGCGAACCAGTTCCTTTTTGTCCTGAGGCATGTCCTGTTCGGCCAGCAACACGTCGCACCCTTCGATAAACATCTCACGGGCAAATCCGGTGTCCCAGACCCGATCCCCCACCGCGCGGTTTTCAACCGTCTTGAGAAAGCCCTGGAACTCCTCGAAGTAACTGCCGTAGATGTGGAACGAATCGGCGATGTGGATGTACTCGCCGACTACGACGCCGATGTCTCTGGCCATCTGCGCCTGAAGCTCCACGAACGCGAACATGTTCATGAAAGCCGCCTTGTAAGCATCGTTCGACCGCATGTGCACGTTCATGTTGAGCCGACCGTTCTGAATGCGAAACCACATCCGCTGCAGGCAGGCGGGGTCGCTGATGCCGAGATCCTCCCACGCTTTCCAGGTCACCGCCTGAGCCCGCCGCGTGTACCAGCAGTCCTTAAGCAGCCTGACGCACGTGGCGATCTGGTCGATCTTCCCGCCGCCGGCCCACGGTGGGTCATACTCAAACAGACGTTCGTGATACGTGTATTCCCACTTACCCTCTTGTGGGGCAATCCAGTGATCGTGAACGCCCAGCAGAACCTCATCGCGATACTTCTCAAGGTCATCGAGGCCCCCCGGAAACGCCCGATGCAGGCGGGGTTCGGACATGGGCTCGGTGACATGAATCATTGCCGTCACGTCCCGGCTGTTGGGATCCTCGGGCTTGTCATATTGGGTGGGAAAACGCTCCCCCTGCTCCCAGCACGCGATGACCGCTTTCTCCCATGCCATCGGCAACGTCTTCTCAACGATGTGAATGCTCTTCATCCAGGTCTCCGTTTTCCTTGGCGGCCAGGGTCTCCGGCTCGGAGTGCTCCTTCAGCACCTCGTCGATCAGTCCGGACAGTATTGCTTCGCCGTCATCCAGCATGTCGATCTCGACGTGAAGGGCGACGACCGGCAAGGGCCAGTCGACCTTCAAAGCCTCCAGTTTCACCGCGTCTTTCTCGGTGGTGATCAACGCGTCGAGCTTGTTTTGTTCGGCCCAGCGTCGAATCATCTCCGCATCAGCGGCGGTGTAGCAGTGGTGATCCGGCCACCACTGGATTTGCGCCACGCGAATTCCCATGTCAGCCAACGTGCGCTCAAATGCGTCCGGTCTGGCGATGCCTGCGAGGCAACCGATCCTGTCGGCCGGGGGCATGGGTACGGGAGCACCATCCAGCCCGGTGAACCCGCGTGGCCGGTGCACCGCGCGTACCACCGGGGCTTCCGGATGCAGCCGTCGGACGTTCTTTTCCAACTCGGCCACCTGGACTGATCCGGCAAGATCGCATCGGGTCAGAACCACGGCGCCAGCCCGGGCCATCCCTTTCAGAGGCTCCCGAAGCAGACCACGGGGCAAGAGATGCCCGAATCCGAACGGACGGGTTGCATCCACAAGCAAGAGATCCAAATCGCGACCGATCCTGCGATGCTGGAAGCCATCGTCCAGAATCACAGCCTGGACCCCATAATGCTCGACCGCGACGCAACCGGCCCCGTACCGGTCGGGATGGGCAACCAGAACCGCCTGCGGGTATTGCCTTGAGAGCATCAGCATTTCATCAGCCAAGCCTTCTTCGGACGCCTTATAGCCCCTGCTCAGAACGGCGGGCTTAAGCCCCCTGCCAAGAAGCTGACGACACAACCACCCGCACATTGGCGTCTTACCGGTCCCGCCGACCGTCAGGTTGCCGACAGAAATCACCGGGACATCAAGCCATTTGGGCAGCGCTACCGAGTCATACCAGGCATTCCTCACTACCAAGAGGCTGCCATACCCCTTCGAAATAATCCAGAGCGAGCCCCGGGCCAACGAGGCAAGCAGACCTCGCCGCTGACCGCTGACGATCTCCATGTAAGTCGTTGACTCGGCCATCTTTCTCTTCAAAGGCAGCCGCCGACCACCTCACATGGCCGCCGACGCGCCGGCGACCTTTATCTCACCACCTCCTGCGAGCGTCAAATGCCCCGGGCGGTCTTGGCGCCTGCTGAGAACCTGCAACCGGGCGGGGACCGGGCAAAACGGTCCGCCTCCTATCAGCGACGCCGGCAGCTCGATCGCTCGGCCGAGGCGATGGCCAATCTGAAAACAACCGCCGGATAGAGATACACAACCCGAGGCAAATATGGAGATACGCAGTGTGCCAGCCCGATAAGACATAAGGCGCGGCGCGCCAGATTGACGGCGCTGTGGGCGAATGAACGCCAAGCAAACGCGTTTGGAAAGCGTAAGTCTATAAGCAACAAACACTTGCGTCCCCAAGTCGCCGAACAACGGCCTTTGATGGAACCATCCGAGTCCGCCAAGGCCTTCGCTGTGACCGCGGGAGGACTTGATATGCGGTTGGTGTTTCCCGGCCCTATCCGTACAATGCGTGCGGTGGAAGCAATGACTCGAAGCAAAGACTATCCGATCGTTCGTTTTCTGATCGGATCCCTCTACGGGATCTCGATCCTTTCGCTCCTCTTCGGGCTGGCCTCCGGGGCCTACTTGTGGGTCCATGCGGAGGCCCTGCGAAGCAGCGTGATAGCCGGTGGTCCGCTGGCCGGCACTCTCAGCCGGTTCTCAAGTTCTCAGCAACTTTATCAGGCGGCGGCTATCCTGGCCGGGGCGGGGATGGTGGGCTTCCTGGTCTTCGGGGCCCTGGGACAGATTTTGGCCATTCAACGTGACCGGGCCATCAACGCGTCGCTGCAGACCCAACTGCTGGAAGACATCCTCGAACTTAACGAGGAGATCACCCTGGCCTCGCGACAGTCTCGGGTGGAGATCTGCGAAGGTTGCGGCCGTCTCGGGTCCCTTCACCGCATCGAATCCGGACAATGGGTATGTCGCGAATGCCGGCTGCAGCTTCGGACGGCGTGACCGCCTCACCTCGCCGGATCCTCACGGCCCGCGACGTGCCGAGCGCGCGAGCGAACACATGCCGGATTACGTTTTCGTCATCGATGCCAGGGACGTCCCGCCCGGACGCGCAGTACCGGCGATGGTGAACGATCGCTGGTTCGCCGTGTGTAATGACAACGGCATCTTCCACGTAACCGCGTTCAACTGCCCGCATGAGAACGGACCGCTGGGCAAGGGGTACGTACGCGATGGGGCTCTGATCTGTCCCGTTCACCACTGGCCGTGGGATCTCAAGACCGGCCTGACGGATCCCCGGATGCCACACCTGCGGCTGAAGATCTACCCGTGCGAATTGCGCGACGGCAGGGTATACGCGGACATCACCCACCCGATCCCGATAGGGAATCGGAACCTCTCCGGATCACCGTAACCCTTACGCAGGAGCCGACAGATCAGACGTCAGCGAGCGGCGGCTCAGGCGCGGCGGATTCGAGCGTTTGCGCAGCCTCGTCCTCGTTTGAAATGACGTGTCCGCTCAGCCTGCCTTTGAACTCAGCGCCGATCTCGTGAATCATGCCGCTGATGTGACGGCATCTGGCGACCCGGGCAAGCAACTCGACGGTATAGCCTTTCCGAAAGGGGATCTGAATGCGGAGCATCTGACCGACCTGCAGCATGCGGTGATGAAGAAAAGCTAAACCATGAAGCGAGATGTTGCGCGTGGGAACCTTGAAGCTGACGGCCTCCCGCGAGGCCTTATCCAGAATGGACACCTTCACATTGACCGACCGGAACGGCTTGCGAATCGAGCGGCGATGCTCCGAGGCCTTTGTCTCTTTGCATGCCTTGTCCATGTCATCCAACAAGGCGTTGAGCTGCTCGTTGGTCAGTCCGAGCAATCCGAATTGTTGCTCCGTCACAATCATGGGCCGGACCCGAGCTAACAGGGTTGAACGCCGACGCGGAACAGAGGTGGCGCTCTTCGTTAATGTCCTTCGGGGAAACAAGGAAGGGGCTTTAGCAGAGCCTACGGCGGAGAGCCTCTTTCAAACGAGTCCGCCGCTGCCGGGAGAGGGAATGACTGCCTTGGCGCGATGAATCGGATCACCAAGGACCGAGAATACCGGCACGGTTGATACAGGGACAACCGCCGCAGACGGCATCTCTCGCGGCACCTCATTCCGACGGCCGTGTTGAATGGGCAAGGCGCAGCTCGAGGTGGGCTTTGAGCCTTTCGGGGCCCGGGCGCCAGACGGCATAACCGGCGGTTGGAAACGGACGCAGAAAACCGGCGATCTGCTTCAGCAAAGTGACGGGCTGAACGGTCCGTGCCGACTCCGTCACCGCAGGCATGGTTATCGCCACGTCCTTTTCACGACCGCCGCGAAGGATTCGGAGGGTTACCTTTCCGCTCTCCCCGGCCACCGACAGTAATTGCCGTAGCGATCGAGAAGGGTCATCCTCGCTGAGCACGTGTCCGTCGACGCGCAGTATCAGGTCACCGGGCTGAAGAACACCGAACGCGGGATAGCCGGGGAGGGTCTGGCCTACCTCGACCGCCGACCGGACCGCCCGGGCGGTGGGCACGACGCCCAATTGAACGCCCATGCTCCGCTGTCGACGCTCAAGATCCCGCCACCACTCCGCCAGCAGCATCTGCGGATGGTAAGCCGAGACGTAAGCGACCCACGAGTCCAGCATCTCGGCGAGGTCACGGGGCTGGCCGAGAAGCAACATCTGCCCGACCGTTCCAGACTGGCTGACTTCGGCAACCAGGTGCGGCATCAGCCCGGGGGGCAGCAACTGTCCCTCCCCGCGCCTGGCAGCGACAATTTCATGTACGACATCTGTGTTCGTGCCGATAATCAGCCAGCGATCCCAGACGATCCAACTCAGTTCGAGATTAAGGAGGAAGGGGCATTTGGTGCGCGACTCAAAAAGGCGCCTGAGCGACACGGAGACCATCTGGCCGCCGCCGCGTTCGGGAACCCTGCTAACCACTCCGCCGGCGTCACCGGGCGAACGGCTTGCAACCAGATACTGGAGGTTGAGCGTGATCCGCTCGAGAGCTGCTTCAACCGCATGTGGATCATCGGTTTCCACGAGCATGGCCAATACGGGAAGAATCAAGACCGGCTCGCGCGCCGCGGGGCCGCTTGCCGCGCTCGCGGGTGCCGCCTCAAGCGAGGCGGAAGGCGCCGAAGACGCCGGGGCAGGCATGGTCGTCGTGCCGCGAGCAGTCGCAACATCGGGCTGGAAACTGCTTGCCGTCCCGGCGAACATCGGGCGTCGGGCCAACACAAATACCGCGCTGTCTCCCAAGTGATCGAGTAGTTGCCATTCGATGGACCTGCCGGGCATATCCGCCAACAGTACCTCGATGATTCCAGTCGGGTCATCCACCTGAAGACGCCTGAAACGTTCGACAAAGTCGATCGGCCGGGTCCAAGCGGCAACAACCGAAGCCGGCAACCTCGACAATGCGTCGGCGGCCAACGGCGGGGCCGGCTGCGGTTGGGAATCCGGATCAGCGTGGGCGTCGACATCGAACATCAAACCCGCCGGGCTGACGCCGACTCCGATCGCGACGGACCGCAACTGCACCCAATCCGCAGGCCACCACTGGCCGAGAATGAACCTTGCTTCGGCCGCCCGCGCGGTCGAACCGGCGTAAAAGATGATCTGCGCTCCCGTTGGCAGGCCGGCCATTCGCTCGCGAAACTCGGCCATGTCGCCCAGAGTCGCGCCGCCGTCGCTTTCCCAAAGGGCTACCGTGCGCCGATACAGGTTGATGGACTCGCCCGACCGGCCCAACACGGCGACTCGTCCGTCGCAGGCCAGTTCGTGCTCCTGCGAAAGCCTGTACACACGCACCTTCGGAGAAGACGAGGCCAGGTGAGGTTTCATGACCGTCTCGAGCCCAGAGACGTCCTCCGGCTCGGCAAGCAGTACGGCATCACCCAAACCACTCCAACCCTCGGCCGCGAAGGCGATCGGACCGGAGAAAAGCAGATCGGCGGCCTTGGGATCCTGCAAGCCCACGGTCTCGGCAAACCATGCCCGCCAAGCGGTGGGCTGAGCAGCCGGCGGTGTCGTGTCTGGTTGCGTTGCTGCGCCAGACCCTGACGTGACCAGGTCCCCAACCATTCGAGACATCATCAGATCAAACGGGGTGCCTGCGAAGGAGCCCAAGGCGTGGAATTCGAGATACAAGCGGGCATCCGCGGGAACCGACCGGGCGAGCAAAGCCGGCGAGGTGGCATCCGCAGCCATGGTGCCGGCCATGCCAAGCCCCAAGCTCAGCCAACATGCCGCCGCCATACGCAATCCAGACCCGCCGGGCATGGCAAAACAAACCCCCTGACGGCCCCCGCCGTTTTACCATTAAACAACACACGTACTATACCATTGGATGACCCGGCAACAACCGTGGCCGGATACGATTGGATCACAGCGGTTCGAGCAGTTGATCGTTGCCGGAGTCGCCACTGTTCTCGAAACCCGTCCCCGGTGAATTCAGCAACTCCTGTTCGGCACCCGGCTGATCCGCCGACCGCTGACCTGAGGATGCCCTGCGCGGCGAACCGGCGTCCTGAGCCGCAACCTGAGCGTTCGTTTCCGCCAAGGCTCGCTGGAACAGCAGCTCGAGATGGGAGAAGTTGTTCTTTGCTCTCTCAACGGTACGGCTGGTCCGTTCGACGACGGTCGTCAGGATCGAGTCCATCAGAGCAGACGAAGGCATCTGGGTGGCGGGCAGATTCGGATCCGGATTCCCTTGTGCGGAGGACCCGCCATAAACCGCTGTCGTGCTGCCAGGGGGCACTTCCACCCGGACCGCGACACCCGTCTTGGTTTGTCGCTGCGGGGCATCCGGCCACATCAGCGTGAGGCACAAGGCGATGCTGGCGGCGGCGGCCAGCGGGGAAGCCACCACCACAAGGGTACGAGCCCAGTGCCGGCGGCGGGGTTGAGAGGCCAATTGAGCACGACGGGCCAAGAGAACGCGATCGGTGAAGGAGTCGCTGAGCTTCGGTTCACGGCGCCGATCCAACATAATCACGTCGCCGCACGCCTCGAGCATCGCCAGCTCGGTCTGACAGGCTGAACAGCTCAACTGGTGAGCATGCAATTCCGCCTGCAACGACGGGGACAACTCCCCATCAAGGTAGCGGTCGAACAACTGTCGTGCATGTTGACAAGTGATCATGACGCCGCTTCTCTTAAAGCCTGAACCTGTGTCCAATCCTTTACCAGACCGGACAATGCGTCCCTGAGGCGACCCCGGGCACGGTGCAGATGACTCTTGGCCGTGGCCATGGGTATCCCGAGCGTTTGCGCGATCTGGTCACAACTCATCTCTTCCCGATAAAACAACAGGATGGCCGCTCGCTGCTGCACGGAAAGCTCGTCAACGGCCTCCCAAATCTTGTCCTTCAATCGCCTGGCTTCCTCGCTTTCGGCCAACTGCATGCAAACGTCATCTTCGGATGCCGAAAGATTCGAGAAATCGACCTCGCCCGTCAGGGCCTTCTTGCGCCGGATCTGGTTCAAGCACAGCCGATAAGCAATGGTGAACAACCAAGTGCTGAACCGATACTCAGGCGAAAACGAGTCGAGCGAACTGAACGCCCGAAGGAACGCCTCCTGGCAGATCTCTTCGGCGTCCTCATGATCCCGCAGGATTCGCCACACAAAGGCAAAAAGCCGGTCTTTGTGCGAATCGACCAAGCGGCGCGCGGCATCCTCGTCCCCGCCTCGGGCTTGGGCTACCAGCCTTCTCTCCATCCGCCTGGTCAGCCTCTGAACACCGTTCTCGGCCTGCCGCAGGATCATGTCTCTTCTCGGTTAATTATACATGCGCGCGCCGCCATAGTTGCACTTGATTGGCAGCTTCTAGAGCACCCGCTAGAATACGCCCTATAGCCTGGCCCGACAAGCCCGGCCCGGCTTCTATATTGTCGGTTTAATCTTCTGGGAAATCAACAGTTATGGCCAGCCAGACGCCCGAGCAGCGACGGATCGTCAACAAGAAGGCCAGGCATCAGTATCACATTATCGACACCGTCGAGGCCGGCATTGTCCTGACTGGCTGCGAGGTCAGGAGCATCAGGGAGGGACGAGCACAAATCACAGACGGCTTCGTGCGCATAAATGGCTACGAGGCAACACTTTATGGATGCCAGATCGATCGCTACGAACACGGCTTTCAAGCAAGCTACGACCCAAAACGCAAGCGCCGGTTGCTCTTGCATCGCCGAGAGATCCGACGACTGTCCTCCCAGTTGGCCCAGAAGGGCTGCACCCTGATACCGATAAGCATCTATTTCAATTCACGAGGTCTGGCGAAGGTTGAACTGGGCTTGGCCATGGGCAAAGCACAATACGACAAACGCCAAGATCTCAAGAAACGCCAGCACCAGCGGGATATCGATCGGGCTACCGGCCGCCGCCGATGACGGGGTGAGGACCTGATCGACCGGCTCCCATTCCGCCGGGTCTTGATAGCCTGTATGTGGCAGGGAGTTGTGGGCGTCACAAAGAACGACGGCCGGCGTTTCCACCGGCCGCCGAAGAACCCTTAAACGGCAGGCACGACCAGCTAGGCCAATTCGCGTTTGGCAGGCTTGCCCACCATACCGTACTTGGCCATCTTGTCCCTGAGCGTCGTTCGTGGAATGCCAAGAAACTGGGCAGCCTTGGCCTGATTGCCGGCGGCCTTTCGCAAAGCCGCGTCAATCAGCGATTGTTCGACCCCGGCGATGGTTTCCGTCAAACCCGGATGCATGGTCGTCTGAGCCACAACCTCCTGGCTCGCCTGGCCCGCCGAGGGCACCAGGATATCACGCGGTTGAATCTCCGGCCCGGTGGCGAAGGCAACCGCTCGCTCAAGCACGTTTTCCAGTTCGCTGATGTTGCCCGGCCAGTGGTAGGACATCAACACGTCCATGGCGTGGGTGCTGATGCGGGTCGGCACCGGCTTGCCCTCGGCCGCCTTGGCGGAGTGGCGCAGATAATGGGCCGCCAGCGCGGGAATGTCCTCGCGGCGATCTCGCAGCGGCGGGATCACGAGGTGCACGGCATCAAGACGATAGTAAAGATCCTCGCGGAATTGGCCGGCTTCGACCTTGCGCCGGAGATTCTCCTGCGTCCCGAACACCAGTCTGGCGTCCAACCGCACGCGTCCGCCGCCCACGCGATTGAAAAAGCCCTCATCCATGGCCTGCAGGAGTCGGGCCTGCAACGGCATCGGAAGAACCTCGATCTCGTCGAGGAACAACGTTCCTCCCGCCGCCTCCTCCAACCGCCCGATACGTTGAGCGGCCCCCTCGTCGCCGGTTCCGAACAATTCGCTTTCCAGGACCTCGGCGACACACGCGGTGCAGTTGAATCTTACCAGCGGACCGGCCGACCGCTTGCAGAGCTGGTGGATCGTGGCGGCAACCCGCTGCCGGCAGGTACCGGCCTCGCCCTCGACCAGGACGGTTCGGTCGCTGTCAGCCACGGCCCGTATCTGCTCGAAGAGCCGCCGACTGGCATAGCTCTGGCCGACCAGTTGGCCCAGTGTTTCCGGACCGCCGTGACCGTTGCCTTCCGCCGACCGGCAGGCCAGCAACCGATCCAGTTTCTCAACGAGCGCCTCCGTCGCGAAAGGCTTGTTGATGTAATCGTAGGCCCCGCGCTTGATGGCCTCGACCGCCGAATCCACCGTGCCATAGGCGGTCATCAGAATAACGTGGGTTCTTGGCGAGCGCGACTTGACCGCCTCAAGCAGTTGAATGCCGTCCATCTCCGGCATACGCACGTCGGTGATGACGACATCCACGGGGCGCGTCTCGATCAACTTCACCGCAGCCGCTCCGTCGGCGGCCTCAAGGACGGTATAGCCTGCCCCCGCCAGTTCGATCTGAAGCGTCGCCCTTTTCAGTGGCTCATCATCAACGACCAGCAATGTACCCTTGGATGAGTCTGTCATGATCAAAATCCCTTCGTGAACGATTGCCGATGTGTCATCCACTCCACATTCCACTCGCAGGCAATCCCAGCGGCCCTAGTCTAGCGAGCGGTCAACGATTTGCAACTCTATTCTCGTGCCCCTTCCGGTGCCCGTCAATGCGTTTTTGCATCCGAAGCCGTCCAATCGCGAATCCGGCACCCTACGCGACGTGCCAAGACCCCATTCGGCGCTACTCCCAGTAGTGGGCACCCCCCGGGGTGATCCTGGGAGGTGTTGACATTTGCTCGCGCAAATGGTCCGCATCCAGAGCCAGAAGAGGACTGATCTCGAACAGACCATCCGGTTCCCCCTCGCGCCAGGGAACGGCATGACCGGCAGACTCCAGCCAGCGGGCGGCGCGCCGATTCAAGTCCCGGCGCGAGCTTTCGGCGCTGTCGACGCCGGTTACGTTCTTGACCGGGCTGAACTCTTCTTCTCTGATGGTTTGCAGGATCAGAGGTTTCCCAGCTAACGGAATGGCGTCGAAAATAAAACTCTCCAGCTTGACAGCATTGGGCTTCTCAGGCTCGATTCGCCGGCCCCTCTCATCGACGTAAGGCACCTTCTTCACCGCGCGATGCCAAGGCAGCCCAAAATGTGCCTCATCGGCCGTCAGTCTTTCCACAAAACGGCGGCTCAGCAGATGAATGGCGATGCTCCCGGCATCAAAAAGCCGGTTCCCGTTGGCATCGCGGGCATGCGCCAGCTCGTCGGGAAGGTCGGAGTACTCGATCACCATGGCCTTACCGTCGCCGATCACGAAATTCCCCACTCGTTCGAGATCGTCGACCTTGGGGATTGTTTTGCTTGACATTTCCGAGCCGGTCATATCGTGCAGCCCGATGAACAGCGGATCGATGGCCTTAACAAGGGGGTTGTCCACCTGGAAATAGCTCAAATGCTCAATGCCGGCCTCGGCCATCTCCGCGAGCATTCCCGATCGCCGCAAGGCCAGCAAGCTGCCTCCGTGTCCGTCAGGGGAAAAGGCAATCCGGTGTTTCTGGTCAAGCAGAATCTTCCCGTCCATTGAGAAAGCCGGCATGATGCCTTGCCGGAAAAACCGAACACGCTGCGGCCTGAGGCCAAAAAAGTGATTGGCTTCGAAGAACGCGACCGTGTCGGCATGGTTTTGAGGACTGGTCATGATGTACCAGTGCAAGTCGGCCCCGTAACGACGATTCGTACCGCGGATGAATTCGGCAAAGAGCTGAAAAAGGGGCTTGCTCTTGACGGGAGAAATGGGGAAAGCCCCCTTAGGACCGTCAAAACCCAGCCTTGTGCCTTGGCCTCCGGCCACCGTCAGAGCGGCCACCTTGTTACGGCGTATCAGGGAGACGCCCCGCTTTACCGCGTCAGCATACAAGCCCACTTGGTCGATTCCCGGCCGGGCAGGATAGCAGACGACCGGTCGGATGTCGCGAGGCAGGGTGAAAGGCCGATCGGCCATCACATGACTCTTGATCAGACCCGACAAGCCGGCAAGGTTGATCCGGTTAATGTCTTCCAGCAGGAGCTCTCTTTGCTGATCGTCCAACTGATGCCAATGGGCCAGCAGATGGGTCTGATTGGCCTCCCGAAGACGGGCTTGGATCGCCTTTGCCTGTTCCGACTCACTCTGGATTATTGGAGAGTTCATGCGCCGCTCACGCAACCATCCGGTTCACGCGTCCCTCCAGTCAAATAACCTTATGGTCGACAATAGGTTAGGGGCGCAGACCCGGGTGTCGCGGGACAAAAAGGCAGACCTCAGGGCACCCCTGTCGATCGTCGATAACTATAGGCGCGACAGCGTTCTGGTCAACAAACAACAGTGTCACGGGCCACCAGGCGGTGCGCCGGGTGTCGGGATGCGATCTGAGAACCGCCGCACATTCCTGAAACGGGTCGGCCAAGCAGGTTTGGCGACGATGGCAGGAGGACTGCTGGCCGGCCGCAGCCTGCAAGCCGCTCAGGATCCTGCGACCACTCTACCGGTTCTGCAAACCAGGCCGGATACGGGCCCCATTGACAGCCTCCTGAAATCCACGGTCGTTCACATTCGCAGATCCGAGGTCGTCGACCGCCAAACCATTCATCCTCCGCTTGTTCGTGAGATGCTCGAAGAGAGCCTCAAGGTGCTGACCGACACGCTGCGGCCTGCTGATGCATGGAACAGACTGTTCAAACCGGAGGACGTCATCGGAATCAAGTTCAACCAGGTCGGGGCAAAGGAATTCAACACCACGGAGGCGATCGCGGCCCAACTGGTCGCTTCCCTCGGCGACGCGGGTTTTTCACCGGCTCGGATCATGCTCATCGAAGTCCCGGCACCGCTCGGCGCTAGTTTGGGCACACGGCCCGAGGTCACCGGCTGGAGTGGCGGCGAGGTAGCCTTTGACGGCGGGTCGGAGGAGTTGGCGGCCGTCTTGCAGGAGGTCACTGCCATCATCAACGTACCATTCCTCAAGACGCACAACATCGCCGGCATCACGGGCTGCCTGAAGAACCTCTCGCACGCGTTGATACGGCATCCCGGCCGCTATCATGACCACGGCTGCGCTCCTTATGTGGGCAACATCGTGGCCCTCCCACAGATCCGCAACAAGCTGCGCCTTAACATCGTCAACGCCATTCGCGCGTTATACAAGGGTGGCCCAAACGTTCGACCGGACGGAACGTGGGATCACGCCGGACTCATCGTCTCGCAAGATCCTGTCGCAGCCGACGCCGTCGGTCTCGAGATCATCAACGACCGACGCGGCCGTCTCGGCTTGGCGTCCATCGGCACCGGCTCCGGCCACGTACCGCATATTCGCGCCGCCGCAGAGTTGGGCCTCGGCACCGACGACCAGGACTACATCGAACTGCGAGAGATGGCAGAGTGATCCTCGCCGCGATGACCAACGCGTCGTCGCGATTCGTGCTCGCCGGCCGACGGACCGGATGATAGTTCCGGCAGTAGATCCGGAACCGACCGCCATGCTCGCAAACGGCGAAGCGGCCGACTCGGCGTCGCCAAACCCTCATGAAAAAGACCATGACCAAGAATCAACCCGCATGATTGTGCGCAAGAACATGCACAAGCGGGAGAGCTCCGAAACCGCTAGTGCTTATTTGGCAAACACTTACGATTGCCGAAGGCATGAAAAACGGAGAGGGGGGGATTCGAACCCCCGGTACCATTGCTGGCACACTGGTTTTCGAAACCAGCCCGATCAGCCACTCCGGCACCTCTCCATGCGATGGCCAGTTGCCCGTCGTCAACTCGCCGTCCCTCAGAGTACCAAACGGGCAAGGGGTGTCAATCGACCACTCTGCTCACCGTGCAACCAGTCATGTTGCCGTCCCTGGTTCCCGTGAGCAGCCGGAGCATCATCTGACACCCCCTTCTTTCCAGCGGCGCTTTGTGAACTCGTGGTCGGAAATGGGACACCTACGGCATTGGAGGACCGGAAAAAGGCCCAAGGGGGCCGATAAGCCCCGAGCGGTGGTTCCAATCGCCGGGCATACACCCGAATCCGAAACCCGGACGTCACCGCGTCTTATGGCACCGCTTGATCGCTTCGATCTAACCAATGAGCGAACGGCGCGGCGCGTGACGGGAAGCCCTGCCGCTACGCACAAAGCCTGCGCCGTTACCGAGGCCGTGGATGAAGAGCATCGCGAACAGGTTTCTGTTGCCAACCGGCGTCTTCGTCGTGCTGTTCACGACGTTTCTGCTCCTGCGCGCCTACGCCGACCGCCTCGATCAAGCAGCCCTCCTGCTCAAGCAGCAGGCCGAACTCGCACTCGAATTCGATCTCGCCATCCGCGACTACGTCGGGGCACAGATACGCCCCGAGATGGAGAAACGAGTCGCAAAGGACGAGTTCCATCCGGAGACCATGTCGACCTCGTTCGTCGCCCGGAGCATTTTCGAGCGAGTCCGCGGCCGATTCCCCCACTACATCATCCGGTTCTCGTCGGACAACCCCCGCAACCCGGTGAACAAGGCCGGCCCGGATGAGTTGAAGATGATCGAGTACTTCGACGCCAATCCTCAGGTGAACAACTGGAGCGGCGAAATCCGACTGGACGGGCGGCGGTATCTGGCCCACTTCAGCGCCAGGCGAATGCAGGAAAGCTGCCTTCGCTGCCACGGGGAGCCGGAAGATGCGCCGGCTTCACTGATCCGGCGATACGGCAATGTGGCCGGCTTCCATCGCCCGCTCGGCAAGGTGATCGCCCTCGACACCGTGGCCATCCCCGTAGACTCCGCCCAGTCTGCGCTGAAAGCCCATATGGTCCGCGACTCGATGACCATGCTGGTCGGCCTGGCCGGCATGCTCGGCATGATCGCACTCGTGTTCCGCAAAACGGTGTCGAAGCGGCTCACGGCTATCGCTCAACACTTCCAGCTCCTGGCGACGGATCCCGAGAGCCGCGAGGTCCAAGCCCTGCAGGTCACGCAGCAGGACGAGATCGGGAATCTGGCCGAAAGCTTCAATCGACTGTCCGAGAGGCTGCGTTCCGATCGCGAGTTGCTCGAACAGCGGGTTGCAGAGCGCACCGCCGAGCTGCGTAAGGCCAACGTCGAATTGGCGCACGAGATCGCCGAGCGCAAACAGGCCGAGAAAGCCCTTCAACTCAACAGCTTCTCGGTCGAGCATGCCCGCGACAGCATCTTCTGGATCAGCGAGGACGCACGGCTCTTCTATGTGAACGAGGCCACCTGTCGGCGGTTGGGATACTCCCGCGAGGAACTTCAGTCCATGACCGTTCACGACATCGATCCTGATTTTCCCCCCGACAGATGGCGTGCTCATTGGCAACACATGAGGAGTTGTGGATTCCTGGAATTCGAGTCCCGTCACAAACACCGGGACGGGTCGGTGTTCCCGGTGGAAATCAGCGCCAACTACCTCGAATTCGACGGGCAGGCATACATTTTCGCCTTCGCTCGCGACATCACCGAACGAAAGATCGTGGAAGCGGACCTGCAGCATGCCAAGGAAGCCGCCGAGACGGCCAATCAGGCCAAAAGCGAGTTCCTGGCCAACATGAGTCACGAGATCCGCACGCCGATGACGGCCATTCTGGGCTATGTGGAGGAGTTGAGCAAGGGTTGCCCATACTCATGCGAATTCGGCGACTCATACATGCGGGAGTATACCGAGATCATCGCCAGAAACGCCGAGCACCTGCTGTTGATCATCAACGATATTCTGGATCTCTCGAAGATCGAGGCCGGCAAGATCGAGGTCTTTCGAGCACCGGCCTCGTTGAGACGGGTAATCGAGGACGTCGAATCGATCATGCGCGTCAGGGCCGGGGAAAAAGGCTTGCCGTTGTCGGTCGAGTGCAAGGAAACCGTCCCGGAGGTGATCCGTACCGATGTCGTGCGGTTGCGTCAGATTCTCATCAATCTGCTCGGAAATGCCGTCAAATTCACTGACTCCGGAATCGTGTCTCTGACCGCTTCGTTCATGGAGGATAGCGGCGGGAATGCATGCATCTGCGTGGACGTGTCGGACACCGGAATCGGCATCGGCGTCGAGCAGCAAAGCAGGTTGTTTGAGCCTTTCACGCAGGTGGACAGCTCCAGCGCACGCCGTTTCGGCG
Source organism: Phycisphaerae bacterium (assembly GCA_035384605.1). NCBI lineage: Bacteria > Pseudomonadati > Planctomycetota > Phycisphaerae > Phycisphaerae bacterium. The sequence continues at coordinate 58,582 of DAOOIV010000004.1, read as the reverse complement.
GTACGGGCCTTGGTCTGGCCATCAGCAAGCGGCTCGCGGAGATGCTCGGCGGCACCCTCACGCTGCTTGAGAGCGCGCCGGGAAAGGGCAGCACCTTCCGTCTGACGCTGCCCTTCGATCCGGTCGATGAGCCGGAGCCGAGCAGAGAAGCCTCTACGGCGGCGCAACTCGCCGCGGAACCTGCCGCCGGCCCAAACGCGGGCGATTTGCTGAATTGCAACATCTTGCTGGCGGAGGACACACGCGACACGCAAATGCTCGTCGTCCGACTGCTGACAAAATGCGGGGCCAGAGTAACCGCGGCGGACAACGGCCGGGAGGCAGTCGAGAAGGTCATGGCTGCCCAGGCGGCGGTACACCCGTTCGATGTCGTTCTGATGGACGGCCAGATGCCCGTCATGGACGGTTTGAAGGCGACTCGAATGCTGCGGGCGAAAGGCTACACCGGTGTTATCATCGCCCTCACCGCGCATGCCATGGCCGAGGACAAGAACAAATGCATCGAGGCCGGGTGCGATGATTATGCCACCAAGCCGATCAAGATCGCAGCGTTGCGCGAAACCATCCGGAGAAATCTGGCGAAGAGCCGTTGCCTTGCCCAAACAAGCTCCGACGCATAGGGCCTTGTCGGGCGACGGGAACCTGCGTCACGCCGGCCGGCTCGGAACCCCCGCCCGCTGCCGGCAAACGTGAATGGCTTCCACCCGTGCGATCCCAACCCCTTGTGAGAAGCTCGCATCGCCCAACCGGCCTCTGCGCTCAGGAAGCAGGGGGGAATACCGGATTGGCCTTCGTGAGGGGCGAGTCGTCGGCCGGCAGGTTGCGATACCAGACAACCAGCAGCCAGCCCAGACACACCAGGAAAACCACCAGCGTGATCGCGAAGTCTCTAAACGCCCCGATGATAAGCTGCATCGGCAGCAGGAACAACGTGACCTGCCATCCGAGGGCAAAGGGCAATGACAGAATATCGCGGCGGTTCTCGCGATCCATCTCAGTTCGCATGTCGGGCGGCAAGAGCTTTTTCAACGGCCCCCAGAACCCGAACGGACGCGTCGTGCGGTAAAAGTGTTCCACCACTCTCGGATCGGTCGGCTTGGTCAGGAAAGTGCCGATGATGCAGCCGGCAAAGGAGACGCTGGTGTTCAGACCGAACTTCAGGTACGGACCCATGTCCGGCCAGATGATCCGCTGCGCCACCGCCCCGACGACCGCAATGAAGGTCCCCACCACGACTCCCCCGGCGTTGAACCTCCACCAATAGAGTCGCAACAGGTTGGGAATGGCAAGTCCGGCCGTCACGCCCATGATGATCCAGTCCCAAATGTCGTTGATGTTCTTGCTCGTGTAGGCCATCGCAAAGCCGCCCGCGGTCAGAAGAACCCCGAACATCCAGCTCACGGCGATGAGTTCCGGGTTGGACGCCTTCGGTCGAACGAAGGCCTGCCAGATGTCGCGGGTGAACAAGGCGGTCGAGATGTTGACGGTCGGAGAGAAAGTGGACATCGCCGCCGCCACCAGAGAAACCAGCATCAGCCCGCGCAGGCCCATCGGAAGATATTGCAGAATGACCGCGGGCAGAATCCGTTCCGGGTTGATCTGTCCTTCGTAGCTGACCATGTCCAACTTGCTCTGCCAGCCGTCACCGAGCACCCCTCTCAGGGAATCAGCCAACGGGGGATATTTCTCGGGGTGCCGGCTGATGTCGGAGAGCTTGTCTTCCCACCTCTCCCTCGGCAGCAGTCTCTTCATCAGATCCTTGTCGGCCAACGCATCGGGGCCTCGGGCGCCTGCCTGCTCAGCAACATAGCGCTTGACCATCTGGGATGCCTGGGCGAGAACCTCCTGATTGGGAAACATGCCCTTGACCAGGAACAACCCCATGGCCGCGAAACCCATCATCAGCGGCCAGCGAAACGCCATCAGCCAGGTCCAGAAGAACGTCAGCAGGCCGCACTCCCGCTCGCTGCGGGCCCCGAAGTAACGAGGATCGGCGCCCGCGCCCAATCCGCCCAGAATGTTCCGGAATAGATAAAAGACCGCCAACACAAAGATGAATTGGTAGTCGGAATCGTAGTCCTTGAATATGGGAGTCTGCCAGGAAGGGACGCTGCTCATCCAGTCGGGGTTGCCGGTTACTTCCTGCGCTAAAGCACCCAGGTCGCCGTCGTAGCCGACCACGTGGGTGACGGCCAGCACCGAGATGATGACGACGGCCACGAGGATGATGAAAGACTGAAAGAGGTCGGTATAGACCACGCCGTAAAAGCCTGACATCAAGGTGTATGCCACCGTCAGGGCAACCATCAATACCGCACAGGTCTTGGGCCCGAACGGCAGAAACATCGACAGGAACGTGCCGGCGCCCTGCATCAGGTAGGCGAGCATGCCAATACTCGGAACAATGCCGCCGATGGCTCCAATCAGTCGGGATGCCTTGGCCATGTTGTCGGAGCCGAACCGGTAAACGTACCACTCCGCACCGGTCATGCACTTGGAGCGATAGTGCCATTTCCCGACCCACAGCATCATAAAGGCCAGGATGAGAACCGCGCCGCCTCTGAACTCGACGTACAATCCTCTGGGCCCCAGCATATACAGAAAGGAGACGATCAGCATCGTGCCGGTCATGTCGAGGAAGTTGAGCATTCCGGACACGCCGAGGGCCCACCAGGGCAGTTGTCTTCCGGCAAGAAAATAGTGCTCCAGGCTGCGCGAGGCTCGGCGCTTGAGGTATACCCCGATACCCACCACGATGGCGGCGTATACCGTCATGACCGCATAATCGACGCCGTTGAGGTATCTGAAGTACTCGAGGCCGGCCACGTAATCGAGCAGATGGGACAGGTGCTCCACCGGAATACTCCTGCGATTCTACATTCTCATCCACCAGACCGTCGAGGAATACCGAAGGGTCAACGGCGGCAAGCGTATGGGCCGACAAGAACCTCGTCAAGCTTGCCCGCCCATAGTCCGAGCCCTGCCGGTTGGCATGCCGCGGCCCTGCCGCTATACTCCCCCGCGGTCGGGTCGGTAATAGGCTGGCAAGCGGCAAGCCGATCGACTTTGGCAAAACCGGAGAGGTTCATTCAGCATGCGCGTGCTCATAACCGGATCGAGCGGACAGATCGGGACAAATCTGGCGTTGGCCCTTCAGGCCCGCGGCGACCAGGTCGTGGGCATCGATTGCCGTCCCAATTCCTGGACGGACGAGATCGAGACCTGTCTGATCGACCTGAACACCGCTCGCGAAAAGGACTACCCGGCAGGGCCGTTTGATCTGGTGGTCCATCTGGCCGCGTATGCCAAGGTTTTCGAGCTGGTCGAACACCCCGAGCGGGCCCTGGAAAACGTTACCATGTGCTTCAAGGTGCTCGACTATGCGCGCAAGCACCGCCTGCCGCTCATTTTTGGGAGTTCACGAGAAGTGTACGGGGACATCCGCCGCCACGTCACAGAGGAGGCAGAGGCGGATTTCGTCGTTGCCGAGAGCCCCTACTCGGCCAGCAAGATCTCCGGGGAGGCGTTCATTTACTCTTATGCCGAGTGCTACGGTCTGCCCTACCTGGTTTTTCGCTTCAGCAACGTCTACGGCCGCTACGACAACGACATCGAGCGGCTGGAGCGCGTTCTTCCGCTCTTCATGCGACGAATTGCACGCGATGAACCGATCATCGTTTACGGCAAGGAGAAGGTTTTCGACTTCACCTACATTGACGACTGCATCGACGGCATCCGCCGCGGGATTGACGGCCTGCTCGCCGGCCGCGTCGTTAACCAGACCGTCAACGTGGCCTATGGGCAAGGCAGCACCCTGGTGGACGCGGTGAACATCATCTCTTTGGCACTGGGAAAAACACCCAAAGTCAGTTACGAACCTGCCCGCCCCGGCGAAGTCATGCGATATGTCGCGGATATCTCCAAGGCCCGGGAACTGCTCGGCTATGATCCCCAGACGCCGCTCACGGCGGGCATCCCCCTGGCTATCGCCTGGGCCCGACAGAGGGGAGAGCTCTAGAAAACCTTAATCCATCAAGCGACCGCCGTCCAGCCACCAAGCGGGGATGCGATCCGACAGGCCTACGGGCAAGAATCTCGCCTCGGGCACCTGGCCGACGGGCATGGCAATCGCCGAAGAGCCTCCTGCGGCCGATTCCTTGACGTTGCAATTCACCGGCAATAGCATCGGGCAAGAATACCTTTATCTGGAACGAAGCAGAAGCTCTCAAGGTCGGCTTCGTGGGAACCACTCTCCGTGGTCGGGGATAAGCCTGGGACCAACCAACCGTCAGGGATGATCCGGCAGCAAGGCACGGAGGTCAACGTTCGGCGCGGAACGTTCCTCCGAGACGCTGCGCCGGTCGGCCCATATGAGGGCCTGTGGTTATGTGATCGTTGCCTGTACAACAAGGGAGAGAGAGATCATGTGCAAGCTTGTATGCCTCGCGCTGTACCTGGTGTCGGCGGCCTCCGCAGTGGCCGGTACGCTTGGCCTGGCAAACGAGATTGCCAACGGCGACTTTGAAACGGGGGGCTGGACGCCGTGGACGCAATCATCGTTTGGCTTGTTCAACCAGGGACAAGACGACGTTCCGGTCAACCCCGCCGGCGGCCAAAAGTGGGCCGGCCAGATCTTGCGCTGGAACGGCAACCACAATGAGCCGGCCGGCGTGCTCAGGCAAGTAATGGACGGAACCCAATCCCCAGGCTGGGAACCGGCCGGGACAGGCAAGCTCATCGACCTCGAGTTCGATTATCTTCTTGATTCCGTCGGTAGTGATGCTCAGCGAAAGGTGGGCCTCCTCGTCTACCTCCATTGGCAGGGCGACGGCAGCGAGCCGCCTGCCCCCGACGGCCTCGATTGTCATCGTCATCTCGTGTTCGAGGAGTGGCGGTATCCCGACACGGGAGCGCCGGAGTGGAAGCACGCGGACATCCGACTGGAACTCCCCTTCCAGCCCAGGTTTCTGGAGCTGGCGTTCGAGTCCCACGTGCATTTTCCCAAGCTTGGGGTTGTGGGTATCGACAATGTTGATCTGGAAAGCCGGTGCCTTCCCGAACCCTTCAGCCTCGCTTTGCTGGCGTCAGCCGTTATTCTCGTCCTGCGGCGGCGTCAGCAAGCTTGATCTGCAGATTACGAATGGTACAAGCCCCGCCGGCCACACAACCGCACGGCGTGCCCCGATCAAACGTCCAAGCCCCGTGGGAGCCAAGGCGGATTCAGAACTGTCTGCGCATGTCACCGCTCTCAAAAGGTTTGGGCTCGCGCCTGACCCAGTAGCTGCTCGTACCGGGCTCGCGCCAACGACGATTCATCGGATCTCGCCGTGCAAGCCGCAACAACAGTGACGTAGGCGTTACGATTGCGTAAAACACGATCGTCAACAGAACACGAGTATTGAGCCAACCCAATCCTGCCCCCAGCATCGCCCACGTGCGTCGGACAGGTAGAAGCACCAAGGGGAATGCCAAGCCTGATACCATCAGCACGGAACCGGCCACGGCCATCGCGGCCGGCAGGTACAGCGAATGTCGTCGGCAGCAGAAGACCACTGCAAGAATTATGAGAGCCAATCCCAAGACTGCGCCGAATCGACGTAGCTCCGCTCTCTGGGAAGGTTCACCATGGATACCGCAGCCACGCATGGTCAGTCGATGATCTCCGCCGGGGAAGGAATCGATTGCCGCTTGGACTCAGGCTGGCAACCCTTGGCCAACAGGTAGTCCCCGAGAACAAGGTAGTCCATCTGCGTTCGCATGAAACAACGGTAGGCGTCCGACGGTGAACAGACGATCGGCTCCCCGCGAATATTGAAGCTGGTGTTGATGACCATCGGGCATCCCGTCAGGTGTTCAAAGGCGCAAAGGAGCCGGTGAAAGCGATCATTATCCCGGACATCAACCGTCTGAATCCTTGCCGAGCAGTCCACGTGGGTAATGGCGGGCACGTCGCTACGAATCTCCTTTCTGCGATCCAGCCCTTCGCGTCGTTCGCTTTCAGAAGGAAGACGTCGGTGCGACTCGCGGACGCGAGCCACAAGCAACATGTACGGGCTCGGACGATCGAGTTCGAAGTAGTCGGTGACGCGCTCCAGCAAAACGGCCGGAGCGAAGGGGCGAAACGACTCGCGAAACTTGATCTTGAGGTTCAGGGTGGCCTGCATCTCCGGTTTTCGAGCGTCGGCCAGTATGCTGCGGTTGCCGAGGGCTCGGGGCCCAAACTCCATACGGCCGTCAAACCAGCCGAGCACGTGCCCGGAAGCGATCAGCTCCGCTGCGCGTTGAGCAAGTTCGCTGAACGAATAATGGTTCGCGGGAATATGTTCCTGCTCCAGGAATCGCTCGATCTGGTCGGTCACGAAGCACGGACCGAGTTGCGCGCCTTGCATCCCGTCCGCCCCGCCGCCCGTCTCCCGCTCGCGGCCGAGGTATTGGTGCCAGACCGACAAGGCTGCACCCAGCGCACCACCGGCGTCGCCGGAAGCCGGCTGAATCCAGATGTCATCGAAGGGTCCCTCGCGCAGAATGCGCCCGTTGCCGACGCAATTGAGCGCTACTCCCCCGGCCAGGCAGAGATGGCGGCATCCGGTCTGCTCGTGAACGTGGCGAGCCATGCGCAACATCGCTTCCTCGGTAACGTATTGGACGCTCCTTGCGATGTCGCAATCCCGCTGGGTAATCTCGGATTCAGGTCGTCGCGGCTCGCCCCCAAACAGGCGGTGCAGCCGACGGCTCGTCATCGTCAGGCCGGTGCAGTAGTTGAAGTAGTCAAGGTTAAGCCTGAAAGAACCGTCCTCCTTCAGCTCCATCACCCGTTCGAGAATAAGATCGACGTATCGGGGCTCACCGTAAGGAGCCAGGCCCATGAGCTTGTATTCGCCGCCGTTGACGCGGAATCCGCAGTAATAGGTGAATGCCGAATACAGAAGCCCCAGCGAATGGGGAAAGCAGATCTCGGCATCGATCCGGATGCGGTTGCCCTCCCCCACGCCCCAGGCCGTGGTCGTCCATTCGCCCACGCCGTCGATGGTCAGTATCGCCGCTCTTTCGAAGGGGCTGGGGAAAAAAGCGCTCGCCGCGTGCGACCCATGGTGTTCACAGAAGAGGATCTCGCCACAACCGGCCAGTTCCTCCCGAATCAGGTTGCGCAGCCAGAGCTTGCTCTTCAGCCAGACCGGCATCGCGGTAAGGAACGACCGGATTCCCCGCGGAGCAAACGAGCAATAGGTTTGCAGCAGCCGATCGAATTTCAGCAACGGCTTGTCATAGAATACCACATAGTCAAGCTGATCGCCGCCTATGCCGCCTTCCCGCAGACAATACCGGATGGCCTCGCGGGGAAAAGAGGCGTCATGCTTCCTGCGCGTGAATCGTTCCTCTTGGGCGGCGGCAACAATCCGCCCGTCCCGCAGCAATGAGGCCGCACTGTCATGGTAGAAAGCCGAGATGCCGAGGATATGCACCGCCAAGCGCGTCCCTCAGAACACCGTGTAGATCAGTGGGGCCAAGGCGGATGACTCCGCAAAAACGATAAGACCCGCCAGGAGCAGCAGCACGATCGCCACGGGCAACAGCCACCATCGCTTGTGTCCCCACATGAAGGCAAGCAACTCCCGGAGAGTCGACAACTTCCCGTCATGTCGTTGAATCCGAGCCATCGGACAGCCCATGAACCTCATGCGGAGGCGATTGTAGAAACTAACGAATCATCTGTCGAATCTCCGCGCTCGCGGCGGCCAACCGCGATTTCGCCTCCGGATGCACACGAGCCGACTCCTCCACATACTGCAAGGCCTGCTGCGCGTATTCGGCAGCCCGTTCCGCATCTTCCGGCCGGGTCGAGGCGGCGAGAAAGCGGGCCATCTCCAGTTTGATCTCGACCGCTTCAGGGCTGTGAGGCTCCGTCGTACGCTCGGCGCGGCGCAAATAAGGCATTGCTTTGTCGGTTTGGCCGCTCGACTCGTAAAGGCGGGCTACCGCGAAGTGCAGCGAGCCTTTGCTGCCTCCCTTGATCCATTGATCGATCACGGGAACGATTTCCTGCGGCAGCGATGCCATGTCACGCGCGGTACTGGTCAGGAGTTCAGCGGCCCGGGCGGCGTTTGGCGTGCCCGCAAACGGGTACGCCTGCATCAGTTTCAGGATGTGCAGGGATCCGATCAGCTCGGTCAGTTGGTCGCAGCCCAGCACCTCCGCCGCCCGTTCAAATTGCGGAAGCGAATCGGGCTCTATGGCACGCAGACCAAGACGCTCACATTCCGCCGCGAGCGCATGGCAGATACTCCGGGCGATCAGGTAGTGCCCGTATACCGTGGGGTGAAGGTGATCGGTCATCAGGTTCCAGCCGATGAGTCCGTCGGGACTGGCAGCTTCGAAGGCCGCGGCGGTGTCAACGAAGATGCAACGCTTTCCGGCCACGCTGCGGATCACCTCACTGAATTCGCCGGTGGCCCGAAACCGCAGGCAATCCAGATCTCGAGCCCGGCGATAGAGGGCCCTGGCCTCGTGCGGCTGTCCCAGATGCTGCTGGCACTGGGCCAGGCGGTAAACCAGCTCCGCATGGGTGTCATCGATTTGAGCGGCTCGCTCGAGAAGCGGGAGAGCCTCCCCCCATCGGCCGGCCGACACCATACCGGCCCCTTCCTGAAAGTCCCTGCGCCATTGGTCTTCTTGCTGTCGCGAGAGACCCTCACGATTGGCAGAAACCATCGGCACCAGATCTCGCTCGTTGCTGACCAGACCGCAGAGAACCATCGGAACGCCTGCTCCCTGCGCTGCTTGAACCATGTCGTTCAAATTGGCCCGGAAGTTTTCGCGGCACGCGCTGTAGACGCCACTTCCTAGTCGGATCAGCCGGTCTTTCGCCATCATTTCCATCAGTGTTGCCGCAGACTCCGGCGGCGGAGGCGAGCGGAACGTATCAAGCCCGTCCCGGATGACCTGGCTGAGTCGCAACTGGCGAATCCACATGTGGGTGAGAACAGCCTTCCGGCTTGTCCCGACCCCGTGCAACGACCCCGGCCCATAAAACCCGTAGAACTCGTTATGCCCTGCATACACCACCAGGAGGTCGGGCTCGTATTCAAGCACCTCGGGAAGCCAGGCTCGCAGACTGTAGCTGTTGACCGCCGTGACGCCGCAATTGATGACCTCGACGCGAATCTCGGGCCAAGCCGCTGCAAGCAGCGCCTCAAGAAATGCGCACATGGTAGCGTTTCGCTCATAGGGCACCCCCTGGACGCTGCTCTCGCCAAGAAAAAAAACCCGAAAGATTCCGGGTGGCTTCGGGTCGCGGAAATCGTGGACTTTGAGGACGCCTTCGCCGGGACGGTGGGGAGTCGGGCGCAACGCGAAACGCTTCCAGGCCACCGGATTGAGGCCGATGATTCGTCCGCCCTCGACTTCGGCTCGACGCACCATCAGATCCGGATCGGGGCCGTAGCCGACAACCCGTAACGCCAGTTCCATCAGCACGAGCAGGATGAACGAAAAGCCCAGCAGAGCAAGCCGCTGCCACCATTTCATCCGCTTTTTCGGCAGCCCTGTCGCGATTGTGCCCCGTGGGTCCTCAAGCCTTCGTTTGCTTCGCCGATTCACGCTTCCAGTTTGCTCCCATCGGCTGGCGCACGCAAGGACCCACATACCCGATGATACTCAGGGAATGCTTCACCCGGACCGATTCAACTGGTCGAACATCCAGTCCCCGGCTGCCGTCCTGTCGATTACCGGCACCATGTCTGCGCACCGGAAGCCTGCGAGCCGGAACACGACTCGCAAGCTTCCAGTAGTCCATTGCGCTGCGCGTTTGTCCGCGTCGCGCCTGCGGAACAGCCCCTCGGCGGGGGCCGGCAGCACGCCGATCGGTGCCGACCGCACACCTACCGCCGCCGCGAATAGGATCTTCAGCGACGTCGACGCAACAGGGGCAAGCCCAACATGAGCAGGGCGGCTGCCGCCGGCTCAGGAGTCTGCCAGACCTCGACCGTGTCCACCAGAATCTGGTAGTAGCCGTTCATGAACCCATCGACCTGGATAAAGATCGTCTCCCAGCCCTCGACGCAAGGCTGGATCAGCTCGAGTCTGTTCCAGTCGCCCCAGTACGGCGCAGTCCAGATCACGCTCGGGGCATTCGGATCCGTCCCGCCGAGCGGGTCCTTGCCCAACCGGACATTCAGGGCACCCGGCGTCAATTCCCAGCCCCAGGTGCAGCTAAGCATGCGGACCCACGCCTGGATGTGCTTTTCGCCCTCAGGAATGTACTCGTCGTAAAACCTCTTGTACATCCCGAAGCTGCGACCGCCACCGCCGCCTTCCCGGATCCCGGCGATGCCATCCTGCTCGTCAGCTCTGCGGTAGCACGGCCCCCACAGGCTGAATCCGTTTCCCGAGGGGTTCCCGATGGTCGCGTTCCCATACGTCGTCCAGCCGTTCATGTCCTGGTCCGGCAGGAAGTCGTCCTCGATATAGACGATTGTCCCCGGCGGCGCATCGGCCCACACCAACGCGGGAATGCACAGCATCACCGCAATTGAACCTAGTAACATCTTCATCGCCTTGCTCCTCCAAAAAGAGAACCCACTATATACTTGAACCGCTGATTGCCGAGGGCGCGCGCCTCGGCACCAATCCTCAGACCGATACCATATGCAAAGGCTGACTTCGGCCGAACTGATTACTGCTCACGAAGTCCACAGCCACATCGCCACTGGTCGAAGCCGGCCAACGCTCAATGTTCTTCTGACCGGGATTGCCTTCCCATCCCCCGGCCCCTCCGCTCTCCCATGAAATGTGAGTGCTGCTCGAGTTCATCAGCCTTTAGACATGCTCGGCCACTCGAGCTTCCCGACCTTCAACAGCCTCATTTTCCTCAACAAAACACGGTGTGTCAAGGAGAAACTTTCCCTTTTACCAAACACAACTCCTGCTGCCTGCTTCGAACGCCAACATCCGAAAAGATCGTCCCACGGCAAGACCACATGTTCTCGTATAACATCTTACTCGACAATAGGTTACAAGCAGAGGGTCGGGTGACGATCGGTCCTGCGGCCAAGGCCGCCGTCCCGACCGGCTTCCTCCGGTTCCGCTCGCTCGATCCGGCTAGGTGCAATTCCTCGCGGATGCTGGTACACTTCCGCGTCTGCCTGCCCGGACCGGGGCGCTGCCAAGCCCTGGCCGGCCGATAGCGAAGGGACGAACCACAAAGCGTGTTTGAGGAGATCAATCGACATGCCACTTGTACCGATGCGCATCTTGCTGGACCACGCGGCTGAAAACAACTACGGCATCGCCGCACTGAACGTCAACAACATGGAGCAGATCCAGGCAATCATGGAGGCGGCCAAGGAAACAGACAGCCCCGTGATCGTCCAGGCCAGCCGCGGAGCTCGCAAGTACACCAACGACGCTTACCTGCGACATTTGATGCTCGCCGCCGTCGAACTGTACCCCAAGATCCCGATCGCCATGCACCAGGACCACGGCAACAGCCCGGCCACCTGCAAGAGTGCTATCGAGCAGGGATTCACCAGCGTCATGATGGATGGCTCGCTCAGCGAGGACGGCAAGACGCCCAGCAGCTATGAGTACAACGTGAAAGTCACCAGGGAGGTCGTCCAGATGGCCCACGCCGTGGGCGTGACCGTCGAAGGCGAGATCGGCGTGCTCGGCGGCATTGAAGACGGCCACGGTGCCGGCGGCACCGGCCTCGAACATGTCACTGACCCGGCCCTGGCCGAGAAGTTCGTAGCCGACACCGGCGTCGACGCCCTGGCAGTGGCGATCGGCACCAGCCACGGCGCCTACAAGTTCACCAAGAAACCCACCGGCGACGTCCTCAAGATGGACATCATCGAGGAGATTCACCGCCGCCTGCCTAACTGCCACCTGGTCATGCACGGATCGTCAAGCGTCCCTCGCGAGCTGGTCGACCTCATCAACAAATACGGCGGCAAGATGAAGGAAAGCTACGGCGTGCCCGTCGAGGAAATCCAACGGGGTATCAAACACGGCGTCCGAAAGATCAACGTGGACACCGACAACCGCCTGGCCATCACTGCCGCGATCCGCAAGGTCTTCGCCGAGACGCCCGACAAGTTCGATCCTCGTGATTACCTCGGCCCGGCCCGCGAGATGATGAAGCAGATCTGCATCGCTCGCATGACCGCCTTCGGTCAGGCCGGCAACGCCGGGAAGATCAAGATCAAAACCTGTAAGGACATGATCAGTTTCTACAAGAAGTGAGCGTCCTTTGTCACCCTTCGGCCGGTTGCGGCCGGATCAGAAAAAACACGAGGCTTCCGCAAACCCGCGGTGGTAAACCGTGGGTTTGCTTCTTCCGGGCCGGACTATTCTTGTTGCTGGGTCCGCGCCACAGGGCTATTCTGTTGCGGTAAAGATTGCCGTTCTGGAAAAGTGAAACCGGCCCGGATCATGGTGAATCTGCACATCCGCGAAATGACTGAGACTGACATCCCTCGCGTCAGTGAACTGCTGAGGGATTGCTTTCGCTGGCTGGGCGACCGCGAACACTTGACTGCCAGGCAACTGGCATTCCTGGTCGACGACCGCTCGTCGGAGCAGACGGTTCGCGAGGAATCCAAATCCCGCCCGCACCTCGTCGCCTGCACTGAAACCGGCATTGTGGGCATGGCGGCGGTGCACGGTAACGAAATCGCCCGGCTTTACGTCGATCCGCGGTACCACCGGCAAGGGGTGGGCAAGGCCCTGTTCGAGGCCTGCGAAGCGATGATCCGCCGGGCCGGCCACGAGGAGATGACCGTCGCAGCCCTCGTGGATGGGGCGCTGGCTTTCTACCAGACCATGGGCATGTCGATCACCGGCCGGGTGGTGTACGAGCCCGAGATCTTTCTCGGTCGCGAGGTGACGTTGCTGGCCAAGAAGGTCGCTTCTGCTCCGATGCCATGACAGAGCCGCCGCGAGTGTCGCGGACCCGTCTTGTCCCGCGCGGGCACCTGACAACGGTCCTGCGAAACCAATCTGGTGGTATGATACGAACTCAAGAAAGACGGGCATGCCCGGCATTCTCAGAGAGGAGTACGCACCATGGCCATGCTTCTTGAATTCTCGATGTTCCCGCTGGGCAAGGGGGAATCGGTCGGTGAATACGTCGCTCGCAGCCTTGATGTCATCGATCGCAGCGGCGTGCCGTATCAGTTGAACGCGATGGGCACCGTCCTCGAAGGCGAGTGGGACCAGGTCATCGGGGTCGTGGGTCAATGCCTTGAAAGGATGAGCCAGGATTGCGACCGGATCGCCTGTACGATCAAGTTCGATTGGCGCAAAGGGGCGACCGGACGCCTGCAAAGCAAGATCGATAGCGTGGAGAAGCGGCTGGGACGGAAGCTGAAGACGTAGGGACGGGAATCTGGGGCCCGCAGCAGGCTGGTGAGGTCGGCGTGCGACGTTCTTACTGGTTGATCCTGGCGACGGGGGCTGTCTTTATTGCGGCCGTGGGGCTGCGCGTTCGCAGTCACCTGGTGGCGAGCGGGCAGCCGCCGGCCGTGACCAGCCGGCCGGCCGGGCGGGCCCTCCGCATCAGCGAACCTCGCGATTACGTCGCCAACCCGTGGGTTGACCCCTCCGAACGCGATAAGGGTCCGAACCGGCTGATCTCCCTTGCCCCGAGCATCACCGAAATCGTCTGCGCTCTGGGGTTGCGCGACCGCTTGGTCGGCCGTACCCCCTACTGCACTCATCCGCCGGGCATCGAACGCGTGGCCGATGTCGGTTCGCTGGTGACGGTCAACCTCGACATGATAAAGACCCTCAAGCCCGACCTCATCCTCGTCACGCGAAACAGCGGACAGGTAATCGATGCCCTGGGCAAGCTCGGCCTGCCGCATGCCGCTCTTCCACACGATACGCTTGAAGAGGTCTACACCGCCATCGAACGCATCGGCAGCCTGTGCGGCCGGCCCAAGACCGCAACCGCGCTGGCCGCGTTTATTCGCAATGACTTGGAAACGCTGCGTCAGACGGCCCGCCGTTTGGACCTGCCTCGCCGCCGCGTTCTGATCATACTGGGTGATCTACCCGTTCCACCCAGACCGGTCTGGGTGGCCGGCCCGGGTTCGTTTCTGGAAAGCCTCTTGCAGGCGGCGGGCCAACAAAACGCCGCCGCGGGGGCCATGCCCGTCTCGCACGGCGAAATCGGCCTTGAGCGGCTGCTGACGCTGGACGTTGAGGCGATCCTGACGTTCGGCGAGCCTCTGACCGATCGGCAATGGGACGATCTCTATCGAACGTGGGCAAAGGTCGGGGGGATCCCCGCCATCCGCGAGCGGCGTGTCGCCCGGGTCGGCGGCTCGGAGTGGCTCAGCGCCGGCCCGCGGGTGGCCATCGCCCTCCACCATTTCATCACCGCCTTGGCCGAGGGCGAAGGGACGAATTGAGAATTGAGATTGGAGAATTGGGAATTGACCGGATGGGAAAGCGAATGGTCAGTTCTCAGTGATCCGTCGTCAGTTGGGCGGAGACACCGGCCCTGCCTCGACTGAGAACTGAAGACTGACAACTCGGGCTGCCGGCCCCGGGGGTCAGGCCTGTCCCAGCCTTCTTGCGGGACTGTGCTATCTTATATCTTCCTCACGCCGGGTATAATGTTCATTAGCCAGAACCGATGGCGGGGCTGGACGGAGATCCCTTGAATCGGACATGATGGGTGGGAGAAGGCCCCCCGTTTTCTGCGCGCCTGAGCGTGGGACTTGCGGCGGGGACGGTATCTTGCAGAGCCCGGTCACCTCGGCATCCGGAGAGGACGCATGAAACCGTCGGCTCGAACCGGTTTCACGTTGATCGAAGTGCTGGTCGTCGTGGCGATCATCGCTCTCCTCGTTGCCATCCTCATTCCTTCCTTGATCAACGCACGCAATCTCGCGCAGAGATCGGTGTGTGCCAGCAATCTGCGACAGGGCCTGACCGGGGTTCTCCTGATGCAGGCCGAAACGCAAATGCGTAAGGAGCAGTGGAGTCTGAACTATGGCTGGGCCGTTGACTCCTTCAAACGCAACGCCGGGGCCCCCAATATTTTCCTGTGCCCTGCGGACCCTGACCCCAAGCCCATCCCGGCGGTCTACGACGAGCAGTACGGCCACCAGGGCTCTGAGGGCATCAGCTCCGGCGCATCCATCTTCAACCGGTTCCGACGCAGCGGCGACAACTGGACTTTTGATTTCCAGGATCAGGTTCTTGGCAACATGTTCGGCGGCGATTCGTACTCGGAGCCCACCGGCGACTGCCTGATGGACTTCACCGCCACCCCAGGACAAACCACAACCACGGCGACGGTCCGGCGCGACGTTACGTACTACGACCACCGAGGCTATTCCTATCGAGGCGAGCAACTGTGGACCAACACGGCCTCGAACGGTCCGATCACTGTCCCGCTGTTCTGGAGCAGCTTCGGCGCCAATGCCAGTGCCGGCCTCCGCAATGTCAAAGGATCGCCGATTGTCGTGGTGGAGGCCGGCAAGCTGGGCGTGTTCGCCGAGGACTTCGGGGCGACCAGCCAGGGAAGCCGCCCCCGCGATCATCTTGGCAAGGTGCTCCGCTTCCGCCACGGAGGCAAAGCAGTGAGGCCGTTTCTCGGCGGACGCGGCTCGGACTTCACCAAACAATTCCACCTGCCCACCCAGGCCGTCGACGGCCTCTATGAACCACGGACCAGGGCCAACTCGGGCTTCATGGACGGGCACGTGGAGGCATTGGCATACTACCAGTTATTCCAGGCCGATCCCTCCAACCCGGAAAATGCTCCCACAATCACTCGTTCGCTTTGGATCGGGTCACGAAAAGGCGGCCCCGAGCAAGGATACTGACGAGCGGGGAGTAGTGCCGGTAGGAATTACGAGTTGAGAATTGGGAATTGGCCGGATGGGACGGAGGTGCCGGAAGATAGGATGAAGGCGGAAGGATGAAGGATAAAACAAGGCCGGGGCGGCCGGCTACAAGAAGTGTGACCACAGATCACAGCGATCGCACGGATGTAAAAGGCGAGCGAATGGGACCGCCATGACGCCAAGAGAAGATGGACGGCGAGTGGACAGTGGTCCGTGATCGGTTAGGCGAGGAAGCCGGCCTCTCGGGCGTCCGGGCCCACCGCGCGGCTCGTCAGATTGTGGGATCATCACGAGCCGGCGCGCAGACCCTCGAACCTGTCGACTTCTATACAGAAAAAAGCGATCAGCATTCGCCTTTTGGTTTTGAGCTTTCAGATCGAGCCACGTCCCCGCGCAGAGCTGTGGACATGACACCACGCGTTGGTACCATTCAAAGGGGCAGGATTGCGGATTTGGGAATGGAGATTTCAGAGAGGCGAGCTTTCAGCATTCTGCTGTCAGCTTTCAGCTCAAGCATGCCCACGCAGAGCCGTGGGCATGGCACCCGGCGGGTCCCGTCAGCGGCTTGTTCACCGGTGTCTTCCATAACACAGGCTGGCACGGGGAAGCATAGGTTCCGCGAAGCGAAGGCGACCCGTGCTGCGCCGCTCCCTCACGGTCGCGGTTCTGAAAGAGCCCTGGCACCCTCCCGCCTGAAGCGTCACGAACCCCCTCGCTCCTCCTTGGCAGCCGCCTTGCCGGGGAATGACCCTTGGGGTACCCTACCATCGGCAATAGCGTGTTCCGGGCTTGCCGCCCGGGCATGTTGCGATGCATTCGTATTGGAGCCTTGAACTCGAAAGGAACGTAGCGTGGCTAAAAAGCAGACCAAGAGATACCGTTTCTCGTTCGGACCCTGGAACATTCATGAAGGCGCCGACCCCTTTGGCCCTCCCGTCCGGCAACCGGTCAGCTTCGCCAAGAAACTGAAGGTCTACAAGGATCTGGGCTTTGACGGGGTCCAGTTCCACGACGACGACGCCGTGCCGGAGCTCGACACCCTGCCGGCCTCGACCGTGCTCAAGCGTGCAGCCCAGCTCGGCAAGATCCTGAAGGACCACGGGCTGGTCCCCGAGTTCGTGGCCCCCCGCCTGTGGGAAAACCCGATGACCATTGACGGCGGCTACACCTCCAACAGCGCGGCTTGTCGCCGATACGCTATCGATCGCTCGTTGCAGGCGATCGACATCGCCTTCGAGCTGGGCGCCAACCAGATCGTTCTCTGGCTGGCCCGCGAAGGCACCTACATCCGCGAATCTAAGAACGCCCGGATCGCCCACGAGTACCTCATGCAGGCGATCAACAAGATGCTCAACCACAACAAGGAAGTGCGCATCTTGATCGAGCCGAAGCCCAACGAGCCCATGGACCACGCCTACGTACCGACGATCGGGCACGCCATTTCGCTGGCCTATCTCTCCGATGACCCGTCGCGGGTCGGCGGGCTCATCGAGACGGCCCACGCCCTGCTGGCCGGGCTGGACCCGTCGGACGAGATGGCCTTCGCCCTATACCACAAGAAGCTCTGGAGCGTGCATCTGAACGACCAGAACGGCTTGAAGTTTGACGAGGACAAGAGCTTTGCCGCCGACAACCTGCGGCGAGCGTTCAACCAGGTCCGAGTGCTCGAGGAAGGCGGCTTCGGCCTCAACGGCGAGATGGTCGGTCTGGACGTCAAAGTCATGCGGACACAGAAACAGTCCAATAATACCGCCCACCTGGCCAACAGCAAGCGATTCTTCGAGCTGCTGCTGGCCAAGGTGAGAACCTTCAACCGCAAAAAAGAGGCGGAGTTCATCCGCAACCGCGATTACGAAGGACTGGAGCGCATGGTCATCGAGCACCTGCTCGGCAGGTAAGGGTCGGCCTGCTTTCTTCGCCAGAACCGGGGCATTCCGCAAGCAGCAGGTGCGGAATGCCCCGTCTGTTTGGGCCGCAACGGGCAACGAGGCCCCGTCGGGAACGTCAGATGATCGCGTGGTGCCGAAGAAACGCCGGGAGCATCGCTGACCAAGCCGCTGCCGTCCTCGCGGTTTATTGGGTTGTCGCTCTGCTGATCAGGCTGACCGTCCGGGATAGCTTTGTTCCGGCATCCACCATCTTCTACGCAACGCCCATCATTGTCCTGGCAGGCATCGCCGCAATAGCCTGCTTGTTGCTCCTGGTCCGGCGTCGTCGGCGTATGGGCTGGTTGTGCCTCGGTGCCGCCGTGGCTTGCATGGCATGGTGGCACTGTGCGACCCGTTTCACTTCCGCGACGGCCAGCGACGGCAAAGGCGTGCGGGTCCTGGCCTGGAACACCGCAGGGCGCGCCTTGGAACGGCCGGGCGTCATCGATCAGATCCGTCGGGTCAATCCGGATATCATCGCCATGAATGAGGCCGGCCCGGCCACCAAGGAACGAATCGCCCAATACGCGGCGGCGTTCCCCGGATACAACATCTCGACAATCTATCATGGTATGATACTGATCACGCGCGGCGAGCTTGTCGAGCATGAATGTGGCGATTTGGCAGACCGCGCCTGGTACAAACACACGTCGGTGCTGGTCGGCGGTGTTCGTCTCAGCGTCATCCAACCGGAGATCAGGAGCAACCCGTTTTACTCGCGGGCGGCGGCGATACAGACCTTGACTCGCTTGGCTTGCTCGATGTCAAATGAGCCGACGATCATCATCGGGGATTTCAATACGCCTGCAGATTCGATCCACCTTCGCGGACTTCGGCAGGATTTCCTTAATGCCTTCGAGGCAGCCGGCAAAGGCCATTACGCAACGTGGCCGATACCATGCCCGGTGCTGGCCATCGACCAAGCATGGGTCAGTCGGCTGCTTCGGGTGACACGTTGCGAGTTGGGCTGGACGTGGAAGTCTGACCATCGGCCGCTGATCTGTGAAATCCAACTGGCGAATTGAGCGGCGAGGAAAAACCGTTCGGATGGCAGGGCGGAAGCTCTTTGCCCAATCCTCAACCAGCATCACCGGCAAAGGTAAGCAAAAGTTGAAACGTGGCCGGCATTCCTAAGGCAGGCCGCTTAAGAAAAGCATCGCGGATGAAGGCTTATTGACATCAACACCCACCCGTCAGACTCCCCTTCTTCGACGACGTCTTCCGCACCTCAAGAAGAAACCGTTTGGAGAAGAGGGCTGCAAAGCCCGCTTCAGGTACC
The DNA here is from genome assembly GCA_035384605.1 of Phycisphaerae bacterium. Lineage (NCBI taxonomy): Bacteria > Pseudomonadati > Planctomycetota > Phycisphaerae > Phycisphaerae bacterium. The sequence continues at coordinate 39,518 of DAOOIV010000004.1, read as the reverse complement.
GGCACGCCATTTGATTCTGCAGCAGGCCCGGCTTGTCTGAAGTCAGGGCATAGCCGGTGTCTTGCAGTCTCGCGGCCGCGCTGGGGAGGGCACGCTGTCATCCGGCAACCGGCCCAGCAGGACCTTGGCGGAACGTCGGAACCCGGCGGCAGCGCGGTGCGACACAGGCTTGAGATGCCCCAGCCATTCTTGCTTGTAGCGGCTGTACATATCGAAGATGCCTGGATCGTGACACGGCAGCAGAATCGCTCCGGCCTCGGCCATACCGACCAGCCGTTCGGTCGCCGCGAGCAGCCGGGCGTGAGTCACCCGCAGCCGCGCCAGAATACCCTGCTCGAGCAGGTCATACCGATAGACGTCATCGCTGCAGACCACCGCCGCGCCCGAGGGAGTCTCGATGCGCACGGCCAGGCTGCACACCGAATGCCCCCCAAGATAGCTCACCGTTACGCCCGGCATGACCTCGCCCTCATCAAGGACCGCCAGCCGGCCGGCCTTGTCGGCGTCAAGCAAGAAGTCGGAGAACGCGAAATCGACGTAACTGTTCCAGCCTCCGTTCACCCGTTTTGTGAGGTTGTCCTCCCAGCCTGTCCTGGAAACGTAAATGCGGGCGTTGGGGAATCGCAGGATCGCCCCGCCATCCTTGCCGTCGGTCAGGCCATGGTGATCAGCGTGCAAATGAGTAAAGACAATGTGGCCGACACTCTCGGGAGCGATGTTCAGCCGACTCAGCCAATCGAAGATGTTGCCGTGCGGCTGACGCACATCGTCGGGGGCGCCCGGCAAATCGCGGAAGAAGCCGTAGCGCCTGAACATCCAGTTGATGTAGGGCAGTCCGACAGGCCCCAGATCGATCAAGGCACGACGCCCGGGACCGCCATCCGCCAGGAACGCATAAAGCGTGAAATCAACCCGATCCTCGTCGCTATGAGGATCGCCCAGGACGTGGTTCTTGCCGAGCGTGCATTGCCCGACGTGCATCGGCACGAGTTGTAGGCTGCTCTTCAATACCACGTCCCTTGCCGTCCTGGGATCGACGTTCCCGCACAAGCAATGTCCCACCCCTTTGAATCGCAAGTCACTATAGGCTCGGAATCCGCACAACTCAAAACAACATCGCGCGGTCCTGCCCCCGCCTTGCCGCCCCCGCGCCAAGACCCTATCATCTTCGTGACGCCGGGCACAAAGGGCGCTCCGCCGAGCCAGTAACCAGGCTGGACGCGACGGGTGCCGAAAGAACCGGGCGCCATGGTGACGACAGGGGCGTGTTGAGTGTCCGTAAGTTCGCCACAGCCAACGACTTTCGTGCGACAGGGGCTGCTCGAAGGTCCCGGCCATCGCGAGCTTTGGTGCCTGAACTTCGGCCCCCAGCACCCGGCCACGCATACCACGCTTCGGCTTGTCCTGGAACTGGACGGTGAGACGGTAGTAGCCTGCACCCCGCATATCGGCTATCTCCATAGCGGGTTCGAAAAGCTCGGCGAGCATCTCGACTACAACCAGTACGTGACAATCACGGACCGCATGAACTACATCAGTCCGATGGCCAACAACATCGCATGGCACCACACCTGCGAGAAGTTGTTCGGCATCGAGATCACACCCCGCTGCAAGGCCATTCGAACGATCATCGCCGAGTTGGCGCGCATCCAGGACCACCTGCTTTGTGTGGGGGCCGCCGCCTTGGACCTTGGCGCATTCACGGCCTTTCTCTACGGCTTCAATGAGCGGGAATGGATCAACGACCTTTTCGAAGAGGTCTGCGGCGCCCGCTTCACGACCAGTTACACGCGCGTGGGCGGCCTCATGTTCGATATTCCGCCCGAATGGCCCCGGCACGTGAAGGAGTTCCTCGCACGCCTTCCACGGGCGATCAGCGATCTCGAAAACCTGCTGAACCGCAACCGGCTGTTTATCGAGCGAACCAAGGGCATCGGCTATATGAGCCGGGACGATGCCATCTCCTGGGGCTGGACGGGTCCGCTGGCCCGAGCTTCCGGCGTGCGTCGCGATCTCCGCAAGGATGAACCGTATCTCTGCTATGCGGACAATTGGGACGGCAAAGGCTCGTCCGGGGTCTCGTTCCAGGTGCCCATCGCTACCGGCGGTGACGTGCTCGCTCGTTACCTGGTCAGGATCGAGGAGATCAAGCAGGCCGCAGGCATCATCCACCAGTTGATCGACAACATTCCGCCCGGGCCGGTGAATGTGCTTCCAAACGATAAGGTCACACTGCCCGACAAACGAGAGGTCTACTTCAGCATCGAGGGATTGATTCACCACTTCGAGCTGATCATGACCAACCGAGGGTTTACGCCCCCGGTGGGCGAGGTATACGGGGCCAATGAGACGGCCAACGGAGAGCTGGGCTTTTACCTGGTGAGCGACGGCGGGCGCTGTGCGTACCGCGCCCGCTGCCGGCCGCCGAGCCTTGTTCATTTTCAGGCCTTCGAACACCTGATCGTCGGGCATCAGATCAGCGACGTAGTCGCGGTGTTGGGTAGCCTGAACATCATCGCCGCAGAGTTGGACAGGTAACGGATGAAGATCGCCAATGGAACCCCACGGGCAAGCCCGGGGCCGTGCGGCGGACTTCGACGAACACCGTGAGTCAGCAAGGGCCGACGAGGGCGTCGGCCTCACGGTCAGAGTCACAAAGGGCCGACGAGGGCGTCGGCCCCACGGTCAGAGTCACAAAGGGCCGACGAGGGCGTCGGCCCCACGGTCAGAGTCACAAAGGGCCGACGAGGGCGTCGGCCCCACGATCGGAGTCAAACGGACTGACATGAGCGTCGGCCCGGTGATCCGCGAAGAACGACAGAGAAAACGATGGCGTGGCGAACGATCGACAGGAATCAACCGGCACCGGACGACGCGGAATCTCCGCAGATCAGCGAGGCGGTGAAGGCGAGAATCCGCGGATTCTTCACCCGGTATCCCAGCAAGCGGGCCGCCCTGCTGCCGGCCCTGCACATCGTGCAGGAGACTTATGGCTGCGTGAGCCGCCGGGCGATGCGCGACTTGGCCGAGCTGCTGGAGCTTGCTCCATCAGAGGTCATGGACACGGCATCCTTTTACACGCACTATTGGACCAAACCGAGAGGACGCAAAGTGATCGTCGCCTGTCGGGGTCTCTCGTGCGAGCTGATGGGCGTCCAGGAGGTCAATCGGGCGGTTTGCGAGCACCTGGGTATCAGGGAGCACGAGACCACCGCAGATGGTGAATACAGTTTCGTGACGGAGGAATGCCTCGGCGCGTGCGAATACGCCCCCTGCCTGCTGGTCAACGAGCGGTTACACAAAAACGTGCGCCCCGAGGACGTGCCCCGCATTCTGGCAGACCCCGACAATGACAAGATCGGCTTGGAACGGAGTGATTTGTATGACGGGGTGAAGGCGTGAGAAGGCACCGTTCCGGCCTTCGGTGCGCTACGGCGCGGCAAGCACGGTTCGGCAAGAGGGCGTGAGGTGCGCCTGACGACAGCGCAGTGATCATGAAACGGTTTGAACCGGTCTTGTTGAGGAATGTCGGCGTCGCAGGGGTGCGGCGGCTGGAAACGTACCGCGCGCGGGGCGGATACGCCGCGGCGGCCAAAGCGCTCCGCACGATGACTCCCCAGCAGGTCGTCGACGAAGTCAAGCGATCGAATCTTCGCGGTCGAGGCGGCGCAGGCTTCCCGACCGGCGTGAAATGGTCGTTCCTTCCCGCCGACAGGAGCATCACATATCTCTGCGTCAACTTCGATGAATCCGAACCGGGCACGTTCAACAACCGATACATCGTCGACCATGACCCGCACCAGTTGCTCGAAGCCATCCTGATCGCAGGATACGCCACACGGGCAACCGTCGCATATATCTACATCCGCGTCGAGTTCCACGAGACCTTCCACATCCTTCAGAAGGCCCTCGACGAGGCCTACGCGGCAGGCCTGTTCGGCAAGCGTATCCTCGGCTGCGATTACTCGCTCGATTGCCACATTCATCGCGGCGCAGGGGCGTACGTCTGCGGCGAGGAGACAGGGCTGATCGAATCGCTTGAAGGAAAGCGCGGCTGGCCGCGAATCAAGCCGCCCTTTCCCGCCATCAAGGGCCTTTTCGGACAACCCACGGTGGTCAATAACGTCGAGACGCTCTGTTGCCTTCCGCACATCATCGAGCAAGGCGCGGCCTGGTTCCGCTCCATCGGTACACCTGGAAGCAACGGTCCCAAGCTGTACACGATCTCCGGGCCGGTCAACCGCCCAGGCTGTTTCGAGGCGCCGCTGGGGCTGACGGTGCGAGAGCTGATCTACGGCGACGATTTCGGCCGTGGCATGATCGGCGACAAGAAGGTCAAGGGCGTGATCCCCGGCGGGCTGTCGGTCGGGATCCTGACCGGCGATGAATTGGACTGCAAGCTGGACTTCGAAGATCCGGTGAAATACGGCCTGCTCGGCCTGGGCACGGCCGGGGCCATCGTCATCAACGAGGAAACCGACATCCGCAAGGTGCTGCTGAATGTAACCCGGTTCTACGCCCATGAATCCTGCGGCCAGTGTACGCAGTGCCGCGAGGGATCCGCCTGGATGTATAAGATCGCCAAGCGCATCGCCGCCGGCGCGGGACGCAGCGAGGATCTCGACATCCTGATCGAGAATTCGCACAACATGGGCATGATACCGGGCATGAGCATCTGCGGTCTTCCCGACGGGGCGGTGTATCCGATCAGAACGATCGTCGAGAAGTATCGAAGCGAGTTCGAGGAGCACATTCGACGCCAGGAACCGGCGGCGGTGGCGCAGACGTTGCGAAGGATCAATCCCGCGGTGTACGAGATGCCGATCGCGGGGAGAAAAGGATGAGGAGGCTACTAGGCTGCTAGACCTCTAGACTACTAGGAAGTGAGCATGTTCGATCTGCCGGGGCGGCAACCCGACCAGGTTCTGTTCGTTTCCTAACAGTCTAACAGACTGACAGGCTAATAGACTGATCCGTGCCCACAATCATCATCGATGGCCGAACAATTCAATGCCGCGACGGCATTACCGTGCTCCAGGCAGCTCTGGATGCCGGCATCGATGTGCCCCATTACTGCTATCACCCGGGCCTGTCTGTCGTCGCCTCATGCCGGCTGTGTTTGATGGAAATGAAGATACTCGACCCCAAGAGCGGGGACCTCGAATGGTCGCCGCGGCTGATTCCCAGTTGCCAGACGCCGGTCCGCGACGGGCTGGAGGTTCGTTTCGAGACGGAGAAGATCCACGAGCACCGCAAGCGCATCATGGAGTATTACCTGTTGAATCATCCCCTGGACTGTCCGGTCTGCGATCAGGCGGGCGAATGCTACCTCCAGGATTACAGCCTCAAGTTCGGCGAGGCCGTTTCGCGAATGGTCGACCCCAAGACCGTCAACCCCAAGAAGGATGTGGGACCGCGAACCCTGCTCTACCAGGACCGCTGCGTGCTCTGCTCTCGCTGCGTGCGATTTACTCGCGAAGTCTCCGGGACGAGTGAATTGTGCATCGTGAACCGCGGTCATGTCGCTGAAATTGATGCCTTCCCCGGCCGACCACTGACCAACAAGCTGCAGGGCAACGTCGTGGACATCTGTCCGGTCGGGGCGCTGCTGGACAAGGATTTCCTCTTCGCCCAACGGGTATGGTTCCTGACGACAACCAACTCGATCTGCCGGGCGTGCAGCACCGGCTGCGCGATCCGCATCGATCAAAACCGCAACCGTGTTTACCGGCTCAGGCCTCGATGGAACGTTGGCGTGAACGACTGGTGGATCTGTGACGACGGGCGGTTCGGCTGGAAGTTCATTCTCGATGAGAAACGGCTGTCGACGCCCGCCGTTCGTTGCGAAAATGGCCACGAGCCGCTGCTCTGGGAATCGGCTCCGGAGCTCGTCCGCCGGCGACTAAGCCAAACAATCGACCGGCACGGCCCCGCATCGGTCGCCGTCCAGTTGTCTCCGGAAATGTGCTGCGAAGAGGCTTGGCTCCTGGCCGACTTCGTCCGCCGGATCGCTCCGCACGCCGCCCTGTCGCTGGGCGACGTCCACACGATTGGCGAGCCGGAGGTTTTTCCCGTCGGGGCGGCCGAGGAGTCGGCCAGATTCGTCATCCGACCCGAGAAGCACCCCAACCGCCGAGGCATCGAGGCGATTCTAACGGCGATGGGCGGGCCGGTGCTGCCACGTGAGGAATTATGGAAAGAGGCTGCCGCCGGGCGTTTTCAGGCCCTGTGGATCGTCGGCGGTTACCCCGACAACGACTGGCCCACACAGACGTTGCCGGACGCGGCCGCAAAACCCGAGTTGCTCATCGTTCAGGACATGTTCCCCAACAGGCTGACCGCACGGGCCGACGTTGTGCTGCCCTTCTGTGCGTGGACGGAGCGTCAGGGGACGTTCATGAACCACGCCGGCCTGGTACAACCGTTTGAGAGAGCGGTCGATCCGCCCGAAGGAGCCATGCATGACGGGCAGTACCTGTACGCGATCGCCGGCCACACAGGCTTGTATGCGAGTGAGAAGGTGCGGAAGATGATGATCCCGACGGTGCCGGCCATGGCGGACGTGCACGTGCCGGAACCGCAGCCGAGATTTCAGCACTGAAGATGATCGACTTGCTCAAGACCCAACTCGGCTTCAGCGTGGCACTGATGGTGGTGCTCATCACTATCATCATGGGGTTCGTCGCATATGCTATCCTGCTGGAGCGCAAGGTATGCGCATGGCTCCAGGACCGAATCGGGCCGAACCGGGCCGGGCCGCTGGGCCTGCTGCAGCCGATAGCCGACGGGGTGAAGTTCCTGCTCAAGGAAGATTTCACACCCCGCGGCGCGGATCGGCCTTTGTTCTTCCTTGCGCCGTGCATCGCTTTTGCCGTTGCAATGATCGGCTTCGCGGTAATCCCCTGGGGCGGCCCGCTTGACCTGGGCGGGCCCGAGCCGGTGCGCGTGCAGGTGGCCGGCGTGGACATCGGCCTGCTCTACATTCTGGCGGTCGGGGCCATGGGCGTGTACGGGCTGGTACTGGCCGGGTGGTCGAGCAACAACAAGTTCTCCTTTTACGGCGGAATGCGGGCCGCCGCCCAGACGCTCAGCTACGAGATCCCGATGGGGCTGGCCATCCTCGTCGTGGTGCTCACCACCGGGCAGGTTCGGCTGGAGAAGATCGTCGAGTACCAGATGCAGTCCACGTGGAACGTTCTGCTGCACCCGCTGGCGTTCCTGATACTGCTCGTCACGGCCTTCGCCGAGACCAACCGCATGCCTTTTGACCTGGCCGAGTCCGAGCAGGAACTCGTCGGGGGCTACCACACCGAATACAGCTCGATGAAAATGGCCTTGTTCTTCCTTGGCGAATACGCCCACCTGATCACAGTAAGCGCGTTCATGACCGCTCTGTTTCTCGGCGGCTGGGAGCTGTTCCCCTTCAGCACGCGGCTCGGCTGGGGCTGGCTCGACTGGATCTACAAGTCGCAGACGCTTGCCGCCGCCTTGTGCCAGTTTGCCATCGTGCTCAGCAAGGTCGTCGTCTTCATCCTTTTCTTTATGTGGGTTCGATGGACGCTCTTTCGGCCGCGATTCGACCAGCTCATGCGGTTTGCCTGGAACGGCCTGGTGCCGGCGGGCATCGCGTTGGTCGTCCTGACCTCGTTGCTGCTCTATAAGAACGTCGTCGCGTCGTTCTGGTCGCCGCTGTGCAATGCAGCCGTGTTCGGGGCGGCCGTGTTGAGATTCTATGTCTGGTCGCCGGCCATCACCGGCCGCCAGGCCAACCTGCCGCCCATCGAAGGCTCGCTGACAAGGAGGTTCGAATGAACGTTCTGACACTGATTCTTGCGGCCGCAACCCTGGCCGCCCCGCTCCCGGAGGCCGACATTCTCGGCCAGGCGGACGCACGGATTGAGAAGCATCGCAAGGGCGATATCGTGCTCCGACTCACCAACAATGGCAGAGTGCCTCCTGCCGGGCTTCACGTGCGGATCAGACAAACGCGCCATGCGTTTCTCTTCGGCTCCAATATCTTCAAGCTTGGCGCCTGCGGGAGCCCCGAGGCCAATGCCGCTTACGAGCAGCATTACGCCGCCCTGCTCAACTACGCGACGTTGCCTTTCTACTGGTGGCACTATGAGAAAGATCGCGGAAGGCCTGATTATGACAAGACCAAGGTGATGGCCGACTGGTGCGCCGCCCACAACGTGATGACGAAGGGACATCCGCTGGCCTGGAACTGGTTCGATCCAAAATGGCTTCCGGACGATCCGAAGGAGGTGTTGCGACTTCAACTCGAGCGGATCGAGGAGTGCAGCCGCCGCTTCGCCGGGCAGATCGATATCTGGGACGTGGTCAACGAGGCAACGCACTACGATCGGCCGGACTGCAAGAAGAACTCTCCCAGACTGACCAAGATCATTCGTGATATGGGAGTCGGGCCCTTTGTCCGAGCCGCCTTCCAAGCCGCGCGCAAAGGCAATCCCAAGGCCACATTAATCATCAATGATTACGCCGTCGGCGACGAGTTCGCCGCAAAGGTGATCGACGAGTTGGTGGACGACGAAGGCAGGCCCCTTTACGACGTGATCGGCATTCAGTCTCATCAGCACGGCGGAGCGTGGCCGGCCGAAAAGATCTGGGACGTCTGCGAAAGGTTTGCCCGCTACGGCAAGCCGTTGCACTTCACTGAAACGACGTTCATTTCGGGCGCCCAAGGCAGGAATCTGGCCGAGCAGCGGCAGCAGGCCGGCTCCAAGTTCAAATGGGCCAGCACACCCGAGGGCGAAAAACGACAAGCCGAAGAAGTCGTGCGGTTCTATACCATCTTGTTCAGCCATCCGGCCGTCGAGGCGATCACCTGGTGGGACTTCACGGACTATAACGCATGGCAAGGTGCCCCCGCCGGTCTGCTGCGCGAAGACATGACGCCCAAACCGGCCTACGAGGAGCTGATGAAGCGGATCAAGGGTACGTGGTGGACCACCGAGACCGTGGCGACCGTGGAAGGGAACGGCGAGGTCCGCTTCCGCGGATTCCTCGGCGATTACACGGTGACAACAGCCGATCTCGGCGGATTCTCGGATCGGCCGCTGAGCGGAGACTTCTCTATCGGCAAGACGAACCAGAAACCGATCGAGGTGGACCTGGCATTCATCCCATGACGGCGGGATCGCGCATGATCAAGGATGAGGACATCATCGAGATCACTGAGCCGAAGTTGACGGCCGCGGACAAGCTCTATCTGCCGCAGATCATCAACGGCCTCAAGACCACGTTCCGGCATCTGTTCGCCAAGCGGTTGACGGTTCAGTATCCGGAGGAGCGGGTAAAGGTCCGCAAGGAGATCTATCGCGGCGTCCACCGGCTCAACCGCGACGAGCAGGGCCGCGTGGCCTGCGTGGCCTGTTTCATGTGCGAGACGGCCTGCCCGGCTCATTGCATTCATATCGTCGGGGCGGAGGCACCGTGGCCCGATCGCGAGAAGTACCCCGTACGTTTCGACATCGACGAACTGGTGTGCATCTACTGCGGCATGTGCGAAGAGGCCTGCCCGGTAGATGCGATCGAGCTGACGCCGGAATACTCGATCGTGGAGTACTCGCGGCAGGAGATGATCTTCGATATCAACAAGCTGCTCGAAGTGTTCGATCAGACGCGGGACGAGAAGCCGCGCAAGAACCCGCCCATCACCGGCTATGGCGGCACCGGCGGCTTGATTTCGCCGTCACCCCGACCATACGGCAATGAAACGGAGGCCGGTAGCTTGTGACCACGACTGGCATGTACATTCTGTATGCCTTTCTGGCCCTCGGCGCGGCGGGCGTGTATTTGTCCATGCCCGCCGGTCGATCAACAGGCCGACCGCTGCGATGGACCGCGCGCATTCTCGGGGCCGCATCGCTGGCGGCAATCGCAACGTACTGTGTTCGCTGGATCGGTGAGGCGTTCGATGGACGAGCGTTCTTTGTTCTCTTCGCCCTGGTGGCGATTGTGGCGGCGGTCCGGGTGGTGACGCATCCGAAGCCGATCTACTGCGCGCTGTACTTCGTGCTCGTGGTCCTGGCGGTGGCCGCACTATGTCTGCTGGCCCTGGCCGAGTTCCTTGGCGCGGCCCTGGTCATCGTGTACGCCGGAGCGATTCTTGTAACCTATGTCTTTGTGATCATGCTGACGCAGCAGCAGGAAACCGATCCGGCGAACCTGACAGGACGTGAGCCGCTGGCGGCGGTCACGCTGGGCTTTCTTCTGTCCGCTGCCGTCGTCCAGGCGATGGTTTCGGCTGATTCCGCCTCGCAGATGGCAAACACCGGCGTGCTTGTCGGTGCCACTGAGAGCGAAGGACGGTCGCTTGCCGCGTCCACAAACGCCGGGCAGTCGTCCCCCGTCGACGACGAGTCCGCCGGCAACGTGCGGTTGATTGGCAAGAGCATGATGACCACCTATGTCCTGGCGGTTGAAACCGCGGGCATCCTGCTGCTCGTCGCACTTGTCGGAGCTGTGAGTCTGGCTCGCAAGCGGATCGAGGCTGAGGCTTTGACGCCCGCCGAATTGGCGGCGCAGGCGGAAGAAACGGATATCAAGCGGCGCGGCCGTGAAGCACCGCCGTTTTGAAATGGGATGGGCCGACGGGGGCGTCGGCCCCACTGCGTTGGGCTCGGGGATGCATCGCGGAAAGATGGGCCGACAGGGGCGTCGGCCCTGCAACGCCGGGAAAACGATGGACCTGACGAACGCTTACATTCTGGTCGGCGCGATCCTCTTCGGGATCGGTGTCGCCGGTTTTCTCGCCCGCCGCAACATGATCCTCATGTTCCTGTCCACGGAAGTCATGTTCCAGGGAGTGATTCTCAACCTCGTGGGTTTCGGCCTCAAGCATGGCCATTTGACCGGACAGGTGTTCTCGTTGTTCCTGGTGGTGGTCGCGGCCGTAGAGGCCAGCTTGGCCCTCGGATTGGTTGTCCTGCTGTTCCGCCGAAGGACAACCTTGGACAGTCACGCCTGGGAGGAAATGCGGGGATAGACTCGCAGCGGCCGGCTTGGCGGCTCATGCTTCGCCAGGCAATGCCGGCCGCGGCAAAACGGACAACACGACGATGATGCTGGCCGCAGTCGACACCGACATTCTGAACCTCGCCCCACTGGTCCCTCTGCTGCCCTTGCTGGGAACCGCGATCGCGGGACTGGCCGGCCCGCGCGCGATCAAGGGCGCCAGTCACTGGCCGATCATTATCGGCGTCGGTGCGGCCTTGGTATGCAGCATTCTCCTTCTTCTCGAGGTCGCCTCACTGCCGGTTCGAGCCTATGATGACCCCTATATCTTCTATTCATGGTTCGTTCCGGCGGCCGGCGTCTCGTTCAACATCAGTTTTCAGGTCGATCCACTGACAACGATCATGCTGACCACCATCTGCGGCGTTGCTCTGTTGGTCGTGATCTACTCCCGCGATTACATGCGACATCATGGACGCCCCCAGCGCGGCTACGAACGGTTCTTCGCCTTCATGGGCCTGTTCGTCTGCAGCATGTGCACGCTGGTCCTGGCCGGCAACTTCCTTCTGCTCTATCTCGGCTGGGAAGCAGTCGGTTTGTGCAGCTACCTGCTTATCGGCTTCTACTATCAGCGCCCGGCCGCGGCTGGAGCGGCAATGAAGGCCTTTGTGGTCAACCGCATCGGCGATTTCGGCTTCGGCCTGGCCGTTCTCCTGCTCTACCGCTGGCTGGCCCCGCACGTGCCGCCCGGCGAAAGCCCGCTCGACTACGCCACGGCCTTCAGCTATCTCGGACATCTGACCGCCGGCCAGACCACGACTATCGCCCTGCTTCTGTTTTGCGGGGCGGTCGGCAAGAGCGCCCAATTGCCGTTACATGTGTGGTTGCCGGACGCCATGGAAGGTCCCAGTCCGGTCTCCGCATTAATCCACGCCGCCACGATGGTCACGGCCGGCGTCTACATGGTCGTGCGATGCGGTCCCGTTTTCGCGGCTTCGCCGGTCGCATTGAACACGGTTGCGGTTGTCGGGGCGGCCACCGCCCTATTTGCCGCAACCATCGCAATCGCCCAGTACGACATGAAGCGGATCCTGGCTTACTCGACCATCAGCCAGTTGGGTTACATGTTCCTCGGCGTCGGCGTTTTCGCGGCGGACTCGGCCATCTTCCACCTGTTCACTCACGCCTTCTTCAAGGCCCTGCTGTTCCTGGGGGCCGGCAGCGTCATGCACGCCATGGGCGGCATCATCGACATCCGCGAGTTCCGCGGCCTGAAAAGCATCATGCCCGTCACCTTCCTGACATTCTTGATTGGCTCGCTCGCCTTGGCGGGCTTCCCCCTGCTGTCCGGGTTCTTCAGCAAAGACGAGATCATTCACGCCGCCTTCGTGTTTCATCCGGTGTATGGAATTCTAGGCATGACGACGGCCATCCTGACGGCGCTGTACACCTTCCGCATGATGTTCATTGCCTTTCACGGCGAACCGCGAATTCCCGAAGGCGTTCATCCACACGAGACCGGCCGCTGGATGCTGGTGCCGCTTGTCCTGCTGGCCGCGGGGACCGTCACCGCCGGCTACGCGGGCGTGGCGATTCGCCCAGGGGGGTTTGCAGGACTGTTCGAGCCGAGCGGCGCATTCCACGAGTTTCTCGCCCCGGTCGTCGCACCGTTCAAGGAAGCATCGATTCCCCGCTTGGGACACCGGACTCACGGCGACGGATATGCACTGATGTATGTGTCAGCAGCACTGGCGATCCTGGGCATAGCGGCCGCCTACGTGCTTTTCGTCCGGCGTCCGACATGGTCGCAGACCGTTCGTCAGGCGTTTCCCCGAATCCACGGGCTTTTGGTTAACAAGTACTACGTTGACGAGGCGTACGATGCCCTGATCGTCCGGCCCCTGTGGAGGTTGGGCGCTTCGCTGTACGCCCTCGACCAGTTTTTCATCGACGGCACGCTGCGATTGATCGTGGCCGTTCCGCAGGCCCTCGGTGCGGCGCTTCGCACACTGCAAACCGGAGCGACGCAAGGTTACGGCGTGGTGATGACCGGCGGCATCGTCCTGATGGCATTGATCGTCTGGCTGATGAAGTAGAAACCTTATGACTGAGTTGGCGGAAACCTGGATCTTGACACTGCTGATCACCCTGCCACTGGTGGGTGCGGTTGTCGTTGGCCTCGCCGAGGCTCGCGAAGCGGATGAGGCCGCCGCCCGCCGGATCCGCCGCACTGCAATGGGCTTCTCATTGGCCACCGCGATATTGACCCTCCTGGCAATCCTGCTATTCTTCGGGGCAGTAGACCGCAGTGGTCGATCTCTTGCCGAGCAGGGACGCTATGCGCTGTGTCTCGACCGGCTGTGGGTCAGCGACGAAGAGACCGCCCCATCGGCAGCTCGCGGGGCCGGCTACGTCGATTTCCGCTATCATGTCGGCGTAGACGGTATCAGCCTATGGCTGGTTGTGCTGACGGCCGGCATCGCCCCGCTGACACTATGGTCGGGCTTCGCGTCGATCCGCCGGCGAGTCAAGGAATACCATGTCCTGATGCTCCTGCTCGAAGCCGGCATGATCGGCGTGTTCTGCGCCCGAGATCTGCTGCTCTTCTACATCTTCTTCGAGTTCACGCTGATCCCGCTGTACTTCATCATCGGCATCTGGGGCGGTCCGAAACGGCAACAGGCCGCTCATAAGTTCTTCATCTATACCTTCGCCGGCAGTGTCTTAACCTTTGCAGGCGTTCTCTTCCTGGCTTACCAGGCGTATTCGCTGCCGGCTTCGGCAAACGGCGTCGGTGTGTTCACTTTCGACCTTGAGACACTCTATGCCCTGCGGCTGCCGCCCGAGACGCAATGGTGGCTCTTCGTCGCCTTTGCAGCCGGCTTTGCCATCAAAGTGCCGCTGTTCCCCCTCCACACCTGGTTGCCATTGGCCCACACTGAAGCACCCACGGCCGGCAGTGTCCTGCTGGCCGCCATCCTGCTCAAACTCGGCACCTACGGATTCCTGCGGTTCAGCCTGCCGATGCTTCCCGCGGCAACATTTGCGTTTGCTCCTCTGATGGCCATACTGGCCATCGGCGGAATCATCTGGGGAGCCCTGGCGGCGTGGGTTCAGCAGGATATCAAGAAGCTCATCGCCTATTCCTCTGTCTCGCATCTCGGCTTCTGCATTCTCGGCATGTTCAGCCTGAAATCCGCAGGGCTTGTCGGCTCGGTGATGTACATGCTGAACCACGGCCTCTCCACTGGAGCCCTGTTTCTTGTCGTCGGCATGATCTACGAGCGGTATCACACCCGCCGATTCGACCAGCTTGGCGGACTGGCTCGACCCATGCCCTGGATGGCGTTCTTTCTTGTCTTCTTCACTCTCAGCAGCATCGGCCTGCCGGGTCTTAACGGCTTCGTGGCCGAGTTCCTCGTCCTGCTCGGCACCCTGACGTCGAACGCCGATGGCACCGGCCCGCTAGGAATCATGCACGCCGCTTTTGCCGCCTCGGGTGTAATCCTCGGAGCGACTTACATGTTGTATCTGTGCCGGCGGGTGCTGTTCGGCCCCTTGCGCGAGCCGGCACGGGCGCCCGAAGACTACGCCGGCCTGTCCCGTGATTTGGACAAACGCGAAATCGGCATTCTGGCCCCCATTGCCGCCGCATGCCTCGTCCTGGGCCTCTTTCCCAATGTGATTCTCAGCAGCATTCGTCCGGCGGCAGACAGACAGATTCTGGCCCGGCTGCGAGAGACGCCTGGGAAAACCCAGGATTCAGGAATCACCGTCCAGCGCCACGAACTACCGGATGAAACATTCTTGAACCGTCGTTCACCACTCGGGACTACTCGTCGAGCCTCATGGCACGGAGGCCTCGACTATGAATGATTCCTCCCTTCTTCTTCTGGCCCCCGAGGTGACACTCGTGGCAGGCGCGTCGCTGGTCTTGCTTATCGGCTTGGCCCGACAAGAAGCCGTGCGAGCCAGTTCGTTTCTCCTGGCGTTTCTCACCGCTTTGGCTGCCTTGGCAATAGCATGGGCAGCCGGCCCGCTGGAACGGCCGATCCGCGCATTCGGCGTCGAACTGACCAGCCTGACCTGGTATGTGCGTTTGACGGCCTTGGGCATCGGCCTGGTCGTGCTCTTGGTTCACCATCACATCCCGCAGGAGGAACAGCGCGGCGAAATCTTCAGCATGATCCTGTTCAGCCTGACCGGCATCATGCTGACGACCATGGCCGACGACCTCGTCCTGCTGTTCCTGGCCGTCGAACTGGTTAGTGTGCCCACTTACATATTGGTTTCCATGGGACGAAGTGACATCCGTGCCCAGGAAGCGGGCTTCAAGTATTTCTTCCTCGGCGCATTGGCCGCCGCACTGCTCGCCTACGGCCTGAGCTTTCTCTATGGAGCATCCGGCGACACCTGCCTGAGCCGGATGAATCTCGACGGCAACCATGCCTACGTCATCATCGGTATGCTCCTGGCCTTCTCGGGCATCGCATTCAAGATCGCAGCCGTGCCCTTCCACGCCTATGCCGCCGACGTCTATCAGGGCTCGGCCTCCCCCACCGCCGGGCTGCTCGGCTTCTTTCCCAAACTGGCCGGCTTCGTTGCGCTGATCAAGCTGCTCATGCTGGTCCAGCCGCGAGGGACCGGCCCGCTTGGCTGGGAGATTCCCGACATCGGCTTTGCATTCCTGTGGATTGCGGCGGTGGCAACAATGATCGTCGGTAATGCCCTGGCCCTGTTGCAGACCAACGTCAAGCGGATCCTCGCTTATTCGAGCGTCGCTCATTCCGGCTACATGCTGGTAGCCGTGCTGGCCGGCCCCGTCGCGGGAGGCGGACCGCTGCGAAACGGCCTCTCCGCCATGCTCTTTTACGTCACCGTTTACGGCCTGATGAACCTCGGGGCTTTCGCGGTTCTGTCAGTCACCCGAGCTGACGGGCGCGAAGTCGAGGAATTGGACGACTTGGCCGGCCTGTCGCGGTGCCATCCGTCAGCGGCATTCGCTCTGGCGGTCTGTGTTTTCAGTCTGATGGGCCTGCCTCCCACGGCCGGCTTCCTCGGCAAGCTGTACATCTTCAGCAGCGCCCTGTCAGTCGACCCGAGCCACCCCCATCGCCTTGCCCTGATCGCCTTGGCCGTCATTGGCGTCATCAACGCCGCCATTGCCGCCGCGTATTACCTGCGAATCGTCGCCGCCTGCTATCTGCGGCCTCCCCGATACCGGTTTGCTCTCGTCACCCGCAGCCGACCGCTCCAGTTCGGTGTGTTCTGCTGCTGCCTGGCCGTCCTGCTGATCGGCCTTTGGCCCGCACCGCTGATCCGCATGTCCAGCCAGCCGTTCCTCGAGCTGCGCCCGCCGAGCATGCTGGCCAAGAACTCCCCTTTTCCCCAGCCGCCCAGCCGCCGACAAGCCATCAAGCACGACACGGCTGGTCCGCATCGAAGATAGGTATGGCCGGTGTCGTCTTCCACTTGCCGCGTGTGAAATCGGGGAAATCGACCGGTCTCGACCGGCCGGCCACAGATTTGACGGATAGATCGACAACCGCGCTCCAGGTCGCGGCATCGTAGACATCCAGGTCAGGATACCATCCGTGTCTGAGAGCCTTAATCAGGCGATAGTCCTCGATGAAGTCCATGCCGCCATGGCCGGCCCCCTTGGCTTTCTCCTCCATCGTCACCCACAACGGGTGGGCGAACTCCTTGCGGTAGGCCTCCGGCGACTCCCACTCATGCTCCTTGCTGCGGCCCTCGACGTAGATCTGGTCCGGGAACCCGCGGAAGATGCCTTTCGTCCCCTGAACAAGGTTGATCCGGCTGTACGGCCGGGGGAGGTTGGTGTCGTGCTGCAGCATGATCGAGACGCCGTTGACCGTGCGCATGAGGGTGGTGTTCACGTCGCCGAGCACCGATTTCTCCTTGCGGCGCGGATCATCCGGCGGGAAATGCTCGGCCGCATAAGCCTGCATCCCCCTGGCGGCACTGCTCATCGAGACCAGAAAATCAAAACGATCGCCCCGGTTGATGTTCGTGTACCAGGCCAGCGGACCAAGACCATGGGTCGGATACAGGTTGCCGTCAAGTCTCCAGCCGTGAGCCCGCCGCCAAAGACCCTCGCCGGCGCTGCTGAACTTGAGCGCCCGCAGGTCATGAAGGTAACCGCCGGCCGCATGGACAATCTCCCCGAAAAGGCCCTTGCGAACCATGTTCAGCACCATCATCTCGGATCGGTCGTAGCAGCAGTTCTCCATCATGATGGCGTGACGGCCCGTCTGCTCGGACGTCTCGACCAGCTGCCAGCATTCTTCAAGCGTCATGGCCGCCGGAACCTCCGTCGCGGCGTGTTTGCCGGTCTTCATCGCATACAGGCAAACGGGAACGTGCCACTCCCAGGGCGTCGCGGTGTACACGAGATCGAGATCCTCGCGGTCGCACATCCGTTTGAAGTCCCAAGGGCCGGCGCTGTAACCGACCGGCTTGGGCTTGCCCGCCTGCTCGGCCAGTCTCTGTACATGAGCAACCTTCTCGGGCACGATGTCGCAGACCGCACGCAACTCGGCCCCTTCGATCTTCAACAGGTTATTGCAGTGGTTCGTCCCCATGCCTCCCACGCCGACAAAGCCGATCCGCACGACGTCCCGCGGCTTGAACGCGGGAATCGCCGCGGCCGGACCCACCCGCGTCAGACCGGCACAACCTTCCAGGACCACGACCCCCATCGCCGCGCCGGCCGAAGCGGCCGCCCCCTTAAGAAAATCGCGACGGTTGACTTCGGGCTTGCGTTCGCTTGACGGTTTCTCCATTAGGCTGCTCCCTTCTCATACAACGGCCCCAAAACGCCCGGCGACCGCTTGACCGGGCAGACTCGGATTCGCTTCACGACCGCATATCCTGCACGGTTGCACCCGCCAGTCAACCACCTGATCGCCTCCTTGCCGCTGCGGGGTGCCCGGACTTGGCAAAACCGGGCAGAGGCTTACAATACCGCCCTGTTTTTGACGATGGGAGCTCCCGTCCGGCCCTCGGCGCTTGACCGCAGGCCGGCGGGAAGGATTCCACTGCAACGGAGTCAAAGCATGTTCAAAGGCAGCATGGTGGCATTGGTCACCCCCTACGCCAACGGCGAGGTCGATTGGAAAACGCTGGACGCACTCGTCGATTTTCATCTCGACAGCGGCACGGAGGTACTGGTTCCGTGTGGCACGACCGGTGAAAGCCCGACCCTGACCCACGAGGAGAATGACGCGGTGATCGCGGCCGTCGTTCGTCGGGCCAAGGGTCGTGTCGCCGTCCTGGCCGGCACGGGCTCCAACAGCACCGCCGAGGCCTTGGTTATGACCCGAAACGCCCTTAAGAACGGGGCCGACGGGGCCCTCCTGGTGGTGCCCTACTACAACCGTCCCACCCAGGAAGGCTTGTTTCAGCATTTCAGTACCTTGGCCAAGGCGGCGGATTTCCCGCAAGTGCTCTACAACATCCCCGGCCGATGCGGAACGGAGCTGAGCGTCGATACCATCGTCCGGCTGCGAGAGACCCACAAGAATATCGTGGCCGTCAAACATGCCACCGGTTCAATGGACGGCGCCAGCGAACTCCGCGTCAGGTCCGATATCGACATCATCAGCGGCGATGACTCCATGACCCTGCCGCTCATGTCCATCGGCGGCGTGGGCGTGATCAGCGTGCTGGCCAACATCGTCCCCAAAGACGTGAAGGCCCTCACCGATGCCGCCCTGCGCGGCGACTGGGAAACCGCCCGCAAATGGCATCTCAAGATGTTCAAGCTGGCCAAGGGCCTGCTGACGCTTGAGGTCAACCCCATCCCGATCAAGACCGCCATGGCCATCAAGGGCATGCTGACGGAGGAGTTCCGTCTGCCGCTCTGCCCCATGAGCCCGGCGAACCGTGAGCGCCTCCTGGCAGTCATGAAGGAATACGGTCTTTGAGATCCGACGCGGCCCGGCTGGTCGGGTTTGGCCCCCTGGCGACAGAAAAAACGCGGGCGGTCTGAAAAACGGACCGCCCGCTCGTCTTCTTGAATCACCATCGGTCCCAAGAGCAGGCCGCCGTCTCAATTAGTGCGGCGCCCCAGAGATGCCTCCCCTGCTGAATGCCGCGACCAGCTTCATGGCGGCCGGCCCGGCCAGAACCACAAAGATCGACGGGAAGATGAACAGAATCAGCGGGGCCATCAGCTTGACCGTGGTCTTCTGGGCCCGCTCCTCGGCCCGAAGTCGTCGTTTGACCCGCAACGAGTCGGCTTGCGTCCGAAGTGCCTTGGCGATGCTTGTGCCAAACTTCTCGGCCTGGGCAACCGTTGAAACAAGGGCGCGAACTTCGTCCACGCCGCATCGCGCGGCCATTTTCTCAAGGGCTTCCATACGAGGCAGGCCCATCTGGCCTTCCGCCACGGCGATCATCATTTCCTCGGCCAGCTCCGGATGCACGTTGTGCATGTCCTCGCCGACCTTCATGATCGCTGCATCCAGACCCAGACCGGACTCCACCGAAACGACCATCAGATCGAGCACGTCGGGAAGACCGTTGCGGATTCTCTCCTGACGCGAGCTCTGCGCGAGTGAGAGCCAGAAGTTCGGCAACATGAAGCCGATGCCGCCGGCGAAAGCCGCTATGCCGAAAATCTGCCTGGTCTCAAGCCCCATTCCCATGGCAAACAGCAGGGCCACCAGCAGAACGCCGCCCCCCATGATCGTCTTGCTGGCCAGGAAATATCGCAGGGCCGCCTCGCTGCGATATCCGGCCTGAGACAGCCTGCTCCGCAGCTTGTTCATTTCCTCTTCGCTGGCCGGCATCACCGGTCGCATCGCAATCGGAGCAACCTTCTCGATCATTTCCTTCGCGGCCGACCGTTCCCGCTTGGGCGCCACGGTGAGCAAGGCCTCGGCCTTGTCCAGGCGTCGACCGGCCATGCGACGCCGGATGTGATCGCTCTCCGCCTTCTTGGCGGGCCACAGCGAATACACAATGAGCCCGACGCTCGCCACAATCAGTATGCCGAACAGTACCATTTCGCTCATGGTGTCACACCTTGATGTTCACTATCTTCTTGATCATCGCCATGCCCATGAGGTCCATTCCGATGGCGATTCCGAGCATCTTCCGGCCCGAATCCGTGTCCGTCAGTTCCGCGGCGTACCCCGGATTGACCACCATCATCCCGAAGAACACCAGAACCGGCAGCAGCAGCAGGACCCAACCCGACAACCGGCCCTCGGCGGTCAGGGCCCTGACGACGCCGAACAACTGGATGCGGTCACGGATCACCTTGCCGATCTTCTCCAGTACTTCCGCCAGGTCGCCGCCCGTCTGACGCTGGATCAGCACCGCGGTCACGAAAAACCGCACGTCCATCTGGTCCACGCGCTTCGTCATGTTCAACAGGGCGTCTTCAACGGTCAGACCGAGGTTCTGTTCCTGGAATACGCGGGCAAACTCGCCGGCGACCGGATCAGGCATCTGCTGGCTGATCAACTGGATCGCACTGGCGAGCGAATGACCGGCCTTCAGGGCCTGACACATGAGATCGAACACCTCGGGCAGTTGCTCGACCAGTTTTCTGATGCGCCGCTTGCGCTGCCAGATCATGTACAGAATGGGAAGTCCGAAGATGGCGACGCTGACCAGAAGGATCACCAGCGGACTGATCTGAAGCAGAACCATGACCAGCACCACGGCCAGTGCGGCACCCGCGAGATTCACCAGCACCTTCGATGCCGACCAGCCAAGGTCTGCCTGGTCAAGAACGGATTGCAGCTTCTTTACCAGATGGAGTTTTGCGACCAGCGACTCGAGGAAGTTCCCCTGAGTCTCGGCGGCGGTCTTGCGAAGCAGCGATTCCCGCACCTTCAGCTCGCGGTCGACGGACTTCGCACCGCTCAGGCGATCGAGCATTTTCCGCTGCTCCCCGCCCCGGAGGTCCATCACGACCTGAAAGATGCCGTATGCCAGAAGCGTGGCTCCGGCAAGCGGCATAATCAAGAACAACAAAGCTGACAACGATTCCACTGGTCACCCCGTTCCGTTCTCTCGGATCGCGCCGCCCGGCAAAGCGGCTTTCTCTCCATCAGCTTTATTCATCCTTATCCTTCACCAACACCTGCCGCTCAAACAGCGACGGGCTCACGTCACATCCGGCGTACTTGAGCCGGTCCAGAAAACTCGGCCGGATGCCTGTCGAGACGATCTGGCCGTATGCCTTGCCCTGCTCATCGATGCCAAGCTGCTGGAACTGAAAAATGTCCTGCATGGTCACCACGTCGCCTTCCATGCCCACGACTTCCGTGACGCTCACGATCTTCCTCGGACCGCCGGTCAACCGCTGCGCCTGCACGATCAGGTCCACCGCCGACGCGAATTGCTGCCGAATCGCCCGCACCGGCAGGTCGAAACCCGCCATCATGACCATGGTCTCCACGCGTTGCATCGTGTCGCGCGTGCTGTTGGCGTGCAAAGTGGTCAGCGACCCGTCGTGACCGGTGTTCATCGCCTGCAACATGTCCAGTGTTTCCGCACCGCGGCACTCGCCCACGACGATCCGGTCGGGCCGCATACGCAAGGCGTTGATCAGCAAGTCGCGAATCGAGATCCGACCCTTGCCCTCGATGTTCGCCGGCCGGGTCTCCAGCCGAACCACGTGCGGCTGCCGCAACCGCAGTTCCGCCGCATCCTCGATCGTTACAATACGGTCCGTCGGCGGAATGAACGACGACATGTTATTCAGCAGCGTCGTCTTTCCCGAGCCCGTACCGCCGATGATGACGATGTTCAAATGGGCGATCACGCAAGCCTTGAGGAACTCCACCATCTCAGGCGCGCACGACTTGAACCGGATGTAGTCGTCCCAGGTGATCGGGTCGTTTCCGAACCGCCGGATCGATACGCTCGGACCGTCAAGCGCCAGCGGCGGAATGATCGCGTTGACACGCGATCCGTCCTTCAACCGGGCGTCCACCATCGGGCACACCTCGTCGCATCGCCGCCCCACCGCGCTGACGATCTTGTCGATAATGTGCAGCAAATGCTCGTTGTCGCGAAACTGAACGTCGGTCAGCTCCAGCGCGCCCTTGCGCTCAACGTAAATCTGCCGCGGGCCGTTGATCAGAATGTCGCTGATGCTCGAATCCTTGAGCAGCACCTCCAGCGGACCCAGGCCGAACGTCTCATCAAGAATCTCTTTGACCAGTTGCTGCCGCTCGTTGTGGTTGAGCAGAACGTTTTCCTTCTCGCACAACGAGAGAATGACCTCCCCGACCTGATCGCGGATGGTCGGGTCATCATTGTCAATGGCGTTGAGATCGAGCTGCTCGACCAGTTTGCGGTGGATTCGCGTCTTGAGGGCGTAGTACTTCTCCAGCTTGTCATCGTCGGCCTGGCGAACCTTGGCCTTGTCAGGCTGCACCGCAGGCGCGGGTTTGGGCTCGTCCTCCACGGCGACGCCGCCGCCCGGCTGCGTCCCCGACAAGGGCGGCCGCGGCCCGAGAATCGTTTTTCCGCCCTCCGGCTTCTCGGTTCTGGGCGGGATCTTGGGTGTGGCAGGTGTCCTGACTTTACCAAACATGTCTCATCCCCGTGTCCGTAGTTTGCCTTCCATCACAACGGCGAACGCTCCGGTCACACCGCGTTCAGCAGCCGGCTGAACAGGCCGCCCTTGCCGCCGTTTTCATGAGCCTCGTCCGCGTTCTCCGGCTGGGCAATCCGGCGAGCAAGCTCACGAAGGGCCAGCCGAATCCTCGACTTTGCGGAGTACTCCTTGAGAGACACCCCCATATTGATGGCGGTGCTCACGGTCTTCCAGTCGTCGGGCAACTGGTGGGCCACGTCCTTCTTCAGCGTTTCCTCCACGTGGCTGATCTCGAGATTGTTCGAATCACGCTCCACCCGATTGCAGATCAGGTGGAACCGGTCCATGTTGTAGCCTCCCGCGCGAAGCTCATCGAGCATCCGGTGAACGTTTCGCACGCTGGTCACCAGAAGCTGCATGATGAGCAGGTTCATGTCCGCCATGTCCAGCACGGCCAGGCCGCCCGGGTCGTACCGACTGGGCCCGTCGACGACCACGTATTCATACATCTGCTGCAGCGAGCTGAGCACCGCCACACAGTGCGCGGCGGTGATCTGGTCGGCCTCGCTGAAGTGATTCGGCCGGGCTAGTACGTGAATGCCGGTATTGTGCCTGACCATCGCCTTTTCGATCACCCCCGCGTCGATCTTTTCCGGCGTGTCGCATAGGTCGGCAATCGTGTAGTCAGGCTGCAGATCGAGCATGGTGCTGAGCTGCCCGAACCGGAAGTCCAGGTCCACGATGGCCACAGGCTTCTTCTTGGCGAACTCCGCCAGTTCGACGGCCAGGTTCGTCGCCACGGTCGAGGCCCCCGAGCCGCCGATCGTCCCCATCACCGAGATCAGCACGCCGCGCTCATGGGCGGACTCGTTCTGGGCGAGGACCTTGTCCAGCGCCGTCGCCACCAGTTGACGATCCACGGGCTTGGTGATGAACTCCTTCACCCCCGCCCTCATGGCCGCCAGTACATATTGCCCGTCCGTGCTCGAGGTGACGACAAACACCGCGATCTCAGGATGGTTGCTTGCAACGCTGCTGGCGACGGGCAGCAGCGCCTCGGGCATCGGGTCGAGATGGATCACCACCACTTCGGCCGGAAAATGGGTCACGGCCTGCTCAATCAGCGTCGCCTCATCCACCTCGGCGACGATCTGAACGCCCGGAATGCTCAGAAGGTCGGCCCGAAGCGCGGCCGAGTACTCCTCATCGGCGTTGAACACAATAACGCGTACAGACTGCCTCATTGCTCCCTCGAGCCGGGGGCCAGCCGATACGCCGTCTGATAAGACCAAATCCAAGCATCAAACCAACCGGCGGCGCCGTCGCCCGGCGCCCCGGTTGGTTCTTGCCAAAGACCCTGTCCGTCCCGACTGCGCATCCCCCTGCCTGCCATCTGACAAAACCCTCATGCGCCCGGTGCCGCCTTCGGCACCGGGCGCGGAGCAGACACGTCAATCGATCAACACTCCAGGCCGCTTGCCGCCCAATTCGCGGAAGATGGCCTTCAATTGGTCCTTATAGGACTCGATATCGCCCTCCGCATGGAACCACGACCCGCCGCCGATCGAGGCGACTTCCGCCATCAGATCCTTGTCCGCCGAAACACCCACACTCACCGTGTAGATGCGGACGCCGCGATCCCGGGCATCACGAGCTGCCGCCTTGGTGTCCTCACGAGCCTGGTAAGTGTTATAGGACACCGGGTTGCGCGTCTGGTTGGCAACACCATCAGTCAACAGCAACATGATCTTGGCGGCGTTTCTTCGACCGTTGGGGCTGTTGAACAGCACCTCAACACCCTCATCAATGCCTTGGGCAATGTTGGTGTAGCTGGTCCACATACCGGCCTGCAGAGTATCCACCTTGGCCAGCAAGCTCGGGAAATCATCCACCAGCCAGGACATGTTGTTCGGCTTGTCCGCCGGCCCGTAGCTGACGGTACCGTAACTGGCCATGCCGACCAGATCGTCACCCTCAAGGCCTGCGATGATGTTGACGCACTCCTTCACCGCGTCTGCCACGGCCCCCATCGGTTGCGTCGGAACACCCGCCATGCCGGGCGACGCCGCTTCGCCAACCTGGCATTCCTGCAGATAGTCGACCCAGGTCTTCAACCCGAAACTGTACCGCAGGTTGGGATCACCGTAATACTCCTTCGCCGGGTCATAAACGCACATCCCCGAACTGCTGCTGATCACGTAGTCAATATAGCTGTCCCACGTGCCGCCTACCTTCTTGCTGTAGCTGTCCGGGTTCACGTTCTGGCTCGGATAGGCAACCATGGGAACGACTTCACCGGCGTCGATGACGTTGTCCCCGTTGCCGCCCGGCTGGCCGCCCGGCTTGCCGCTCTTCCAGCGGTCAAGTCCCAAAGCGACCCGAACACGCCGTTTGTATGCGGCCGTGGTGCTGTCACCCGACGAGCTGTTGATCACCGACATCTCCGCGGCGTTATACTGCCCGTAACCGCGCATCTTCAGCGTCTGGCTGACGAATGCACTGCTCAGGCTCCAGTTCGCGCCCTTTTGCAGCTTCACCAAGCCGGCGTCGGACGCAGGGTTCCAGCTCGGACCCGCCGTGGCGTCTCCCCAGGTGTTCATGTTGCCCAGGAGCGGTCCCGGGGAAAGGTTATACTTGGCCGACGTGTCGGCCTCGCCACCGGCCTTGGTCCCCACGACCATCAGGTATTTCAAGCAGTCATTGGGAACCTTGAAGGAGAAGTCCTCCGTCTCGACGGCCCCGTCCTCGCCGAGCGAGGTCTCGTCAAACTTCAGGCCCGCAACACCCGTGGTCGGATCGACGCCCGTCGATACCGGGTAGCCTCCGCCGCTGGTTGCGGTGCTTTGTGCCATCGACCACGCATCTTCCGGCAAACCGAAAGTGACGTGACTCAACGCCGCCGTCTCTTCCAGGCCGTCGCTGGTCAGGTGAACGGTCACCGTGGACGTCCCGTCACCGTTGTCGGTAACCTCGACAACCGAGGTAAACCCCAGTGAGTCGGTCTTGGGCGCCAAAGCATGGTTGTTATCCTTCAGCCCGCTCCATACCTCATAGTTGTGGATCTCTGTTTTCTTCACCGCGCGAAGCGAACTGTCGTCGTTGTGCGAAGCTGACAGGTCCAGCACCACGGCAACGTCGCGCGGCGTCAGGGCCGCCGTAGCCTGGGCGCTCACGTCGCTTTGAGATATGCCCAGAATACGGGCGAAGAACAGCGGAACCCCGCCGTTGGGCGAGTCCGCCGTACGCCGGGCGCGAACCCGAACGGCATTCGCGGGTGTCCCCCCGGGCTCGAATGTGTATTTCGCTCCGGCCTCTTCAAGGTACGCTCGCCCGAAAACCACGTCCGACTCTTCCAATACCAACGCCTGTCCCAGCACGGTGTTGGCTGCGGCATAGTTCGCCGCCGTCTGCCGGGCGCTCTGCATCGCCAGCACATCGCTCTTGCCGCCGCCCAGTTCCTGCACCGCGGCGAGTGCCGCCGCGTCGGCCGTACGCTGGAGCTCAGCCCTCGCGTTGTACAGATACCCGACGTCTACAGTCAGAGCGGTGAATCCGAGCAGGACCACAAGGCATACGGCCACTTGTGCAGCTACCGCGCCCCGCCGCCCCCGCCGAAGATGGCGACGCCGGCGCATGGCCCCGTCTAGTCTCTTTGAGCCACACATTTCACCCTCCTAATCCCGTGCCCCCCGGCAGGCTGGCCTTCCATCGCTCAGGCGCCGTTGGCCAGACCTTGCTCCTTCCCTCGTTTCCCACACGGATGCTCCTCCGTGAACCCCCGTGACACTCTATCTGTTGACAACCGCCTCAGACGGATCCGCCGCCCCCCACGGGCCGTGGATCGACATCTGGTCCGGCGGACTGGCAAATTTGCGGACGTGAGGCGCCTGCTCGGTCAGCAGCGCCCCTTCTCTTTCCTTGTCCTGCGGCATCGGCTTGCCTTCCAAAAGTCCCAGTCCAAACAGGTTCCAATCGCTGACGTCCTGCACGTCCTTGCCCGGCACGCCCGGCACCTGGTCGGGCATCATCCCGCTCACCAGCTCCGGCGTCACCAGAATGATCAGCTCCGTCAGATCGCGCTGATAATTAACCGAGCGAAACAGCGCCCCCAGCACCGGCAATTCCCCCAGTGCCGGGAACTTGTTGACCTCTCCTCGAATCTGCTCGCGAAGCAGGCCCGCGATCGCGATCGTGCTTCCGCTGGCCAATTCGATGGTCGTCATCGTCCGCCGCTGCGAGACGCCGGGAACGACGTATGATTCCAGCGTCACCGCGTTGGTGTAGTCGAGCTCGCTCACCTCCGGCGCCACCGACAGGCGAATCATCTGTTGGCCGATCACCGTCGGAACAAACGCCAGCTTGATCCCGTAGTCCTTCCATTCGATGGTCACGTTGTCGCGCTGCGGTACCGGAACCGGAAACTGCCCGCCGGCCAGAAACTCGGCCTTCTGACCGGTCAGAGCCACGAGGTTCGGCTCGGCCAGAATGCGCATCAGCCCGTTCCTCTTCAGCGCCCGTACGAACATCTCCATCTGCAGACTCTTTGAACTGATCGCAAAGCCCGCGCCCTGCTCCGTCGAACCGAAGAGGAAACGATTCCCGAAAAAGTTCGACGTGCCGGTCACATAATTCCGCGACGGCAGCAGCGCCGACGGATCGGTCAGCCCGATCATCTCCCGCACGGTCTGCGCCGGGTTGGCCTCGAAAGACGCCCACGCATCGATGCCCAGTTCCCGGATGGCCGTCTTGCTGACTTCCGCCACCGTGCAACGAAGCAGCACTTGCTGCTCGCCGGCGACGATCATCTGGTTTTGTACCTTGGCCCCCGAAATCCTGCACAAGTCCGTGATTCTCGCGGCATCGTCCACGTTGGACACGCGCCCGCTCACCACCACCGAGCCGTTCACCACGCGCAGCTCCACCTTGGCATCCGGCACCAGCTTGGCGATTGCCTCCCTGATCTGGGCGATGTTCGGCTCGACCTCGACCGCAAACAGCAGCCGATCTTCGCTTTCGCTCCACAAGATGATCTGCGTGATGCCTACCTTGTACGCCGACACCAGAATCTGCTTCGGCGACAACACGGTCACGCCGGCAATCTCCGGACTGGCAACCTCGACCCGCTTCACCGGTACGTTGATGTCCACGACGGTGCTGCTGCCCACCGTGACGGTCACGCGCTCCTCGGCAAGGTCGTCGCGGTGCACCGTCGCCTGCACGCGACCCTGGCCGTTGCTCAACACCAGCGGCGACGCCTTCTCGACGGCCGATTGGCCGACGATCAGGGCGTCGGTGGTCCCGGTGCTCTGGCCGCCCGCCGTCGAGCACAACAGGACGGCCGCCGCGCATACCGCCAGCCAGGGGCGCGGTTGGTCACACGTCAAGATGTCTTTGAATCGACCATTCATCCGGATCATCCTCGTGTCCCCTTTTTCGTGTCCAGATCATTCGTTGCTCGGCTTGTCGAACACGCTCGCGTGCCCCTCGACGTCGGCCCCTTGACCGCCGGCCGCGGATTCCGGTACCGGCCCGGACTCGACCGCGTCAGGCTGTTCATCGACCCGCTCGGCGGCCACGTCCGCCGAAGGTGAGTGACTCAGATCCTTGTTCGGCTTGCGTCTCCCCGTGGACACCGGATGGTTGCTTTTCCCCTCGGAATCAAACTTCACCTTGAATGTCTCAGTGCCCGATAATACCTCGACCGTCCATTCCTTGTTCTCGGGAGCCGGCAAAGCCTTGAACCCGGTTCTTACATCGTCCGGAGACTTGGACGTCTTGGGCAAATTGCCGAACAGCCGTGCAAGTAGTGAATCCTCATTCCGCTTCGCGTTCCGCGGAGGACCGTCCGTTAACAAGTCCTGGTCCGTCAATGTCACCGGTTTCGGCTCGCGCCGGTCTTCCTGGCTCCGCATCGCCAACCGCAGTTTCCCTTTCATCGAAGCCAGATGA
The DNA here is from genome assembly GCA_035384605.1 of Phycisphaerae bacterium. NCBI lineage: Bacteria > Pseudomonadati > Planctomycetota > Phycisphaerae > Phycisphaerae bacterium. The sequence continues at coordinate 11,011 of DAOOIV010000004.1, read as the reverse complement.
AGCTTCGAGGCCTCCTCAGGCTTAACCAGAACGGTGACCGACCGCGTCACCGCGGCGCCCTCGGCCCCGACCTCGGTCTTCTGCCCCACCGCAAGTACCTCAACGTTCTGCAGGATCACCCTGCTGATGTTTGAGTTCCTGCCTTGGCCGGCGACGACCATGACCACGTCCACGCGAGCCCCGGGCTTGACGAACCCGCCGACGCCCGCAACTTCATCCACTTGGATTGCGACCGCCCGATATCCGTCCTGGATCTTGGCCACCATGCCGGGCGGAGTGCCCTCCGGGGCCAACAGACTGGCAGTTATCGGCATGCCCTTGGGAATCGTCTGGCTGCTCACGCGGCCGACGACCTGCTTGGGATCGGTGAAACAGCCCTCCGGCAACAGCGGCTTGGGCACGGCCACGAGTCCGACCATCGACTCACTGATCTCGACCGTCGAGGCGATGTCCGCCGCCGCACGTACGACCTGAACCGTGTCGGACACACTCGATCCCTTCGCCTTCTTCAGAACGTTGAAGAAGATCTTTATCGCAATGCCGCCTACCGCCAGTCCCACGACCAGTGGGATAACTGCGCGACTCTTCATCATCTGATGCTCCTTCCGCAGCACGAGCGAGCGGAACCGGCCGGTCCTTGCCGCCGGCCTTGCCACATATGCTCGTGAGGGAACGACGCCATGTCGTGTCCCCCTGACCCTTGAGGCCTTAACTCCTGCGCACCCCCCGTAGCCGCCCGGTCTTCGGACAGCTCCGCTGGACCGCGCGACGCTAGAACGTGCCTTCAGACCGCATCGAGCAGGTCGATCTCAGATTCTGCGTCGAGATACCCAAAAAAGACGCCAAGCCCGTGATCGAAACCTCCGAATACGGCACCGCAATGCTGATGGTCACGACCGGGTTGTCCACGTCTGGCGACCGATTGATCGTGATCATATCCGTGGTGACATTGACGCCCGTGCCCGACATCGCCTCGATGAAACGGGCGTAGACCTCGGCGTCCGTGCTGCCCTGCAACGTCGCCAGGCGACAGCACTCGCGAGCGGTGTTCGTGATCGTTTCGTGCACCATGAAACTCCATCCGAACTCCATCACGCCGAAAACCAGCGTCAACAACAGAGGCGCAACCACCGCCATCTCGACGACCGCCGCTCCCCGGCGAAACCGCCGGCTCAACGTCCGGCTCCTATGGCCCTTGTGCGTGCGTGTCATCACTTCGCCCTCCTACGCCGCGTTCATCAATGCCAGTTGAGCGAAGAAAACGCCCAACGTGCCGATGGTCAGCGGCACACCGTACGGCAAGAGCTGCGATGTCTCCCCGAAACTCCTGGCGGAACCGAATTCACTGAAAATGGTTGAGCGGTTGGACAGCTTGTGCATGATCGTGGCAATGTTCGCCCAGGCGTTCCACAGCCGCCCGCTGCTCACGATCATGATCACGGCGATGACGCCGCCGGCCAGGGCTCCGACCAGGAACGACCATAAGGTCAGCGCCGGGCCGAGCCACACGCCGATGGCCATCATCAGTTTGACGTCACCCGCCCCCATGCCGTGCATCAACCACGGCAGAATGAGCACACTGAAACCGACCGCCAACCCCAGCACGCCCCACCCCAGGCCCTGCCACCCGAAAAACCAGCCCTGGGCGGCAAAACCCGCACAGGCGATGGCCGCATTAAGCCAGTTGGGCACCCGGCGCTCCTTGTAATCGATCCATGAGGCCCACAAGATCCCCGGGACCATGATCGCACACGCCGTCAGCCAGTACTCATAACACATCTTTTCTTCGCTCCGTTGCCCTTCGGCGCCGGCCTTTCACCCGGCGAGGCCGTCAGCACCCTCCACTGTCGCAACCCTCACCGCCTGTCCCCTCAAGCAGGTGTGGGCGTCCGACCCACCCTGGACGGACGCCCACATCAGTGTCTCGCGTCATCCTGACGTCGTCCCGGCTCTTCCTGTTCGCGGCGGGAGACTGAGGCCTCGAACCAACCGCGCGAAACCGGGACGCGGGCGGCCGCCGCGGTTGTCACGGCGGTCCAGCATCATGCATTACCCGCCGATACCCTCGGTGACCTCAGTGAAGATCTCCGTGACCCGGCCGCCCAGGGCGGTAATCGCCGTCAGAGCGGCAATAATGATCAGGGCCAGCATGACCGCGTACTCCGTCGCGGTCGGGCCGTCCTCGTTCTTAATGAACGCCTTGGCTCTATTGATCAGGTTCTTCATGACGTCTCCTTTGCTTACCCCTACGGAAAGCATCGCCCGCCGGCATCTTTCCCTCCGCCGGCAAAGCCTATTTCCCCATCACACGTCGGATTTCGCCGACTGAAAACCGGCGCATCCTCCTGCCGGTGACACGCTCCAATCGTTTCCTGTTCCGGCCCGCCTTCTCATCTCACCTCGTGCGGGCCGCTCCGTTGCGAGGACCGGCAGGTCTTGCTTGTTCCCGCCTTCCATGCGAGAACCCCTCTCGGCTTCCCGCACTCGTGATCGTCGAACGGCTCATGAAACATAAGAAACAAAAAAACCGCACGCAAACGCACGCCGCAAAAAAACCTCACCAGATTGGCATACACATATCGGAAGTGCCGACCACAAGCTGCGAATGCCCGTCTTATGGGCCCGGCCGGAAAAGAAATTCGCCATCTTCACATGCGTCCGAGATTCAACCGAACGTCCGCCACCATTATCACGCTTCTGACGACTCGGAACTTCTTACCTGGCAGGCAAGCACGATAAACATCATCGTCGCGCAAACCCGGTTGCATCAGAAGGGATATCGCCTACGGACCGGATAATGCGACGATGCATTCGGCCGTCAGCGAAGAGTGCTCTCGAATAGCTCTGCCGGCGGAGCCACGGCGTCCGAGACATCATCGAACCGGAAGACGCCGCTCCAGCCCGCCGACCCGCCCGCCGGCCAGGATACATATAGTAAGCGGAACTGCGGACAACGCGCGTGTCGAACATGAAAGAGCGGCTGTGGCTCCGAACGAGCGATATCTTTCGCGGTCACCTCGACGCCCCAGAACTTCACGTCCTCTATTGGCCGGGAACCCAAACCCTCAATCCGTGACGTGGCCCAGGCACCCGCCCGGATACGCTCGAAAAGAATATTCCTCATCGGACCTTCCGACCGATTCAGGATCAGAAACGGACGTCCGCTCTCAGGGGCGCCCGCAAGCGGCCGCACATCCAACGTCAGATCCTTGAACACCGCCGTCTCGATCCCCCCCGCACCGTCCGCGGCCACCACCGATATGCCTTCTCCGCTGCAGAACAGGTCGCTGTCCCGGACAACAACGTCGCCAACGACCTGATCGCTTTCCGGACCTACGCTGATGCCCGGCCCTGCCGAAAGCACCGTCGCTTCTCGGACCCGTATTCCTCGAGTGTGACCGACGGCCCCACCCACACCGGCCGACCGAATGCGAATGCCGGCCCCGGTGCTCGAAATGAATGACCGCTCACACGTCACCGACTCACACCGATTCACGTCCAGACCGCCGATGCCCTCACGGTTGCCGACGGCCAGAATCTTCGACCTGTTGATTTTGACGTCGCGGCTATCGGAAACCTCGATCCCCAAACCGGAGGAGTTACGCACGAGCAGATCTTCCAGGACAATCGAGCGAGCATTCCGAACGGCTACCGCCGCCACCGGCGGCAACCCTTCGTCCCCCCGGCCGTCGATCACTCCCGGCCCCGTCAGTCGCGCATCCTCGACGCCGTCAAACAGGATCATCGCCCCATCTGTCGATCGGCCGCTGCTGTACACAACCGAACTCACCGCCAGGTGCAGCGTCACGCCGCTGGGAATGCGGATCGTGTCAACCTCCAGGTCGCCGCTCGGAACGAACACAACCCCACCACGCACCTTGCACGCCGCATCCAACGCCGCCTGCAGCTTGCCGGTCACGTTGTCACGATTGCCGACAACGCCGAACCGGCCTGCGTCGATCACGTTGTCTCCCTCCAACTCCGGCGCGTTGCCGGGGTACGCGTCAAAAAAAGCGAAGAGCCGATGCCCGTCCGGGCTCTGTTCGAAAATCCTCGTGCCCTCCTCCGCCACGTAAAGCTCGATTCCGTTCTCCGACGTCTTGAGTCGGTCCCGAAGCCTCGACGGTTGCGCCGAGACGACCTCGCCGCCGGCACCCGGCTTGACCTGCAGCCGGACTTCATCCTGAAACCAGGCGTGCGTGTAAAATGACCGCTCGTCTCCGCCCACGCGAACGACGGGCAGATGGCCCGCCTCGCACTCCACGACGAACGGTCCGCCCGGCCTGTCTATCGAAACACCTCGTACCTCCGGCCGTGGCGTCAACCCCTCTTCGACGATGAATTGAAGATACTCCTCGAGGTTGGTGTACCCGTCGCCGTCAGCATCCCCGATTGCGTCATCGCGGTCGGCGGGATCAAATCCCTGCGCAGTCTCCCAATCGTCCGGCATCCCGTCATGGTCCGAATCGCGAGGCGCCGTACCCGACGCCATCTCCGGATAGCCGCCAACCTGCTCGGGACGGTCGATCTTCTCTCCCATAGACAACCGGACGTTCCGCACAACCCTCGCGTCCACCGGATCGCGGGTCGGCAGAACGGCTCCCGCAAAACGCAACACCGCCGCATAAGCCTCCTCGGCCGACGTGGTCGTCACCGGCGGCATCTCAAACGGCTCGGACGCCCGATGCTCCGCCGCCGAACCATTCACCATCGACTCCCATTCCCCCGACGAGTCATCAGGATGGTCGGGACTGCGATTCCTCTTCACATAGATCCTTCCCATCTCACCGGGCCGCTCGCAGATCGCCTTGATCGCCTGGCTGCCGGGACCGGGCTTGTAGTAATTGCCGATGAAGTTGACCTCGGGGTTTCGAGAAAAGGTACCCGTCAGCCACCCCCAGCCATAGACGACGTTATTGAAGAACGCATGACGCCCGCCCTGGATGCGCGGGTTACGGCTGTTGCACAGGGCCAGAAGGTTGTGATGCAGCGAGCAACGCGTGGGACCGCCGCTGAGAATCAAGGCCATGCTGTGCGAACGATCCTCCCCGATTTGCTCCCCGCTGAACGGCCGCCTCAAGCCCTCGCTCATAATGTTCCAACTCAACGTCACATCATGCGCCGGCGCGCGGATCCCGACGCATTCGTCGATGCTCCATGAAAAAGAACAATGATCGACTACAATGTCACGAGCGTCCATTCCGCCGATCTGCAACGCATCCTGCGTGTTGTACGGCTCCGCCAGGCTGGCCCCCACGCGCGAACGAATGAATCGCACGACGACGTCATGCGTCTCGATGAACAACCCGGCATCTCGCAGCAGAATCCCGCCGCCGGGCGCGGTCTGCCCGGCGATCGTGACGAACGGCTCGGTCACGCGAAGGTGGCTCTTCAGCCTGATTGTCCCGCCAAGGCGAAAAACGATCGTTCGCGGGCCTTTGGCCGATACGGCCTCCCGCAGAGATCCCGGCCCGCTGTCGTCCAACGTGGTCACCTCAATGACCCGGCCGCCACGCCCCCCGGGCGTCTGCGCACCAAACCCCTCGGCCCCCGGAAAAGCGGGCAAAGCCGACGCCTGATGACCGGCACAACCGCAGGCCGCCAGAACGACCGGAATACAGCATCGCAACCCCCTGCAACACATATCGGACACGGTACCGCCGCCGGCGCGTCGCGGCAACCATCGCCACATCCGGAAAGTCGCAGAACCAGAGCCCCCCGCGAGCGTAGAATACGCAACGAGACGAACGTGCCTGGATTAGCTCTCCCATAGCGAGTATCGTCTTGCAGATGTCGCTTACCTACGCCACGGCCACCTGCCTGAAACTGGCCGCAATCGACGCCGGCATTGCCTTCGTCGTCCTGCTGGCCTTGGCTGGCATCCGCCGCCGCAAGAACCGCAAAACGGCCGTCACCATCACAACCACCCTGCTTGCCGGGACAGTCCTCGTCGGCGCGTGCGCCCTCAAACTGGTGCTCCTTCATCGCCGCGGATGGGATCATTTCGGCCTGTTGAACGCCGTCTACACGGAAATGGTCTTTGCGGTGCCGCTGTTCAGCGCCGGCTTGTTGATTGCCGCCTTTCCATGGCCACGATCTTTTCTGCGGGCCACCCGACCTTCGGTGGTTGTCGCCCTCCTGGGACTGTCAGCCGCGCTCGTGGGGGTCTACGCCAGCTTCATCGAGCCCTACCGGCTCATTATCGAGACCGTCACCTTGCCTCTGCCCGACGATCGCGACGGCTTGGCGCCCCTCCGAATCGGCGTGATCTCCGATTTCCAGACGCCCCAGGTCACCGACCACGAAAGAACCGCCGTCCGGATGCTCATGGAACGACGGCCGGACATCATCCTTCTGGCCGGAGACGTCTGCCAGGCCAACCTGGCCGAGCGCGAACGCCAGATCCCCGCGTTCCGCGAGCTCCACGCCTCGATGTCGGCCCCCGCCGGCGTCTATTGCGTCCTCGGCAACCTTGATTACCTGTCCTGGGTCAAGCGAACCATGGAAGGAACCGGCGTCCGCCTGTTGTACAACGAGATCATCACCGTGGAATTCAAAGACCGGCGACTCCTGATCGCCGGCTTGAGCGGAGCCTACCTCGGACGCGCGGAAGAAAACGTCATCAGACGCTTGCAGGAGACGGGCACTCCCCGCGACATCCGCATCATCCTCAGCCACCGGCCTGACGCCGTTCTTCACCTCTCTCCACAATCGAATGTCGACCTCGTCGTCTCCGGCCATACCCACGGCGGCCAGGTCCGTTTGCCCTGGGTCGGCGCTCTCGCGCGATCATCAGCCATCCCCCGCCGGGCGGCCGGCGGCGGCCTCTTCCACATCAACGGACACCCCCTCTACGTCAACCGCGGCATCGGCATGGAACGCGGCTCCGCCCCGCAAATCCGCTTCCTCTGCCCACCAACGGTCTCCTTCATCAACCTCATTGGCCCCGACAAACCAAGCGGTTTGCCGGCGGGAACAGCTCTTGATGAACAAGGGTGAAAAACGCGCCTGCCGGGAGGATTGTGCGAAGAATTCTTCGGATCACTCCGCAACGCCCAGGCAAGAAGATCAGAAAAAGACCGCCTGTCGATGCCTCCACGGCTTCTTTTGTGCGAGAAGTGCTTTTTTCATTTGGAGCGGCTAAACTTTTGCGATCGGGTGGCGTCTAATCGGAAAGGACCATGGCCCGCCTTGGCTTGACGATTACCCCAGGAACGGGTATAGCCATGAACGTGCCGAAACTGACCCTCGAATAAGGAACAACAGCATGCAAACCAGACAACCAAAGCGGATGATCAATCTCATCGTGTGCTCGCTCCTCCTGGCGATACCGGGCACGATCCTGCCCGCCCAAGCCCCGGCCGGCGAGAAACCGGCCACCTCCGCCAAACCGGTCAAGCCGGCCCCGCCCAAAGATCCCACCGCGGTCCTCAAGGCTATCCCCGCCTCCGCGACCGCGTTCGTGGCCGTCCGAAATATCGCCGAGGTCGATTACGACGTCGCCGATATTCTGGCCAAGCTCGAACTGCCTCTGGATCAGTTGGGCTTCCCCGGGCTGGTCGCCATGATTAAAGAGCAGGTCGGCATCGACGAAGGGCTGGAGCTCAACTCCGGAGCGGCCGTTGCTCTCCTGGATTGCAGCGACGTCAAGAAAGTCGACGAAGTACACAAGCGGGCGGTGATTTTCCTGCCCACTGATAAGCCTGATGCCTTAGTCAAGGCCTTGGGCGGCACTGACAAAGAGGGCGATACATACCAGCTTACCCTCGGATCCGAACCGGCCATCGCCGCCGAGAAAAGCGGCTTCTTGGTCATCGCATCGGCCGAGGCTGCGGACGCCCTCAAGGAAGCCGTTCAGGCCAAGGAAGGCATCGACAAGGCTATGGCCCCCGACCGGCTGAAGGCCTATGGCGACGCCGACCTCTTCGCGTGGGCCGGCATGCGACGCATTTCCAAGGAGCTTCGTGCTGAACCGATCAACACCCTCAAAGGCATGATGATGGCCGGCACCCCCGGCGCCAAGCCCGAGGAAATCGACGACTCAATCGCCGAAATCACCAAGTTCCTTGACGAGGTGAAGGAAGCATCTTTCTCCTTGACTCTGGACTCCAAGACCGGACTCAAGATGACGTTCTGGTACCAGGCGACGCCGGATTCCGACATCGCCAAACGCCTGTCGGCCGTCAAGCCCGGCGACGGATCCCTCCTCGTCGGTCTCCCCGACGAGCCCATGATCGCCGCGGGCGGCTGGATGAACACACTCAGAGATGAGGATGTCAAGAAGGTCGTGGACCAGATCCTCAAGCCCGAGATGGTCGGCACCGACGTCGACGAAGAGCAGATCAAGAGCATCAAGGAATCGCTCGTCAAACTCGCAACCTCGTTCGAGCAGGCCGCCGTCAGCGTCACCAGCCTGCCCAGCGAGAGCCAGGACGGCCTGATCGGCGCCACCTTGGTCGCCAAAGTCGCCAACAGCCAACAGGCCCAGGGTGAAATCCGCAAACTCTTCAAGACCGTCAAGGACACTCTCGTCAAGACGGCCTTGGGCAACGGCTCGCTGACCGAGGAAGACTCCAAGACCATCGACGAGGCGATCCAGCTCAAGGAAAACGCCGAGAAACTGACCGGTGCGGCCGTGGATCACTTCGTGATCGACCTCGCCAAGATCCCCGATCTCGAAGAAGAGCAGCTCGAGCAGTTCAAGAACGTCCTCGGACAGGAAGGCATCATCATCCGCATCGCCTCCGTCGGCGAAAGAAACGTCGCGATTACCTTCGGCGGCGGGGCCAAGCGGTTTGCCCAGGTCGTTGACATGGTACAGAAGAATCAGGCGCCCTTGGCCGACCGCAAGGCCATCAAGATGATCGCCGATCGCCTCCCGGCCACCAAACGAATCGGCGAAGGGTACCTCAGCGTCGACCAGTTGCTCTCGACCATCTCGGATGTCTTTGCCAAGACCGGTCAAATGATGCCCATCCCCTTGAACATGAGCAACGCCGCTCCTTTGTCGATCATGGTTACCCAGGTCGAGCCGACCGCCGTCGAGGCCAACGTGCTGGTCCCGATCGAGTTGGCCCAGTCAACCGCCGAGATGGTCAAGCCGATGATGATGATGTTCATGGGTGGCATGGGCGGACCCGGAATGACCATGCCGGAAGAGGAACAAGAGGAAGAGATGGAACCAACGCCGACCCCCCCAGGCGTGAAATAGACCGCGACCCAAGGCGGAGCGCGACGGCATTGCGCCGGAAGCTCCTTGCGCCAATAACAACGGGTTTTCCAGACCGTCGGTAGTCCGACAAAACGCCGGCCCAACCTCGGTCCCTCTGAACTCCCAACCGGCGACAGGCAAAGACCACCGGTTACCAGCAGTCGCCCAAGCATGCAATCAAAAAGCCCGCCTTGCCTCACGGCTTCGCGGGCTTTTCGTCTTTCATTCCGGCCTGGTCCCCGACCGCCTCACTCGCGGCAAATCAAAGCTGTGACCGTAGGGTTCGCAGAAAGCCCTGATAAACACCGGGCGGAACATTGGCCAGGCTCGGCGGCGGCAGTTGATCGGTCGCCAATTGGTCTACCACCTCAAGAGCCTCGGCCTTCTGACGCCGCAGAACGGCGAGCTTCTGGGCCGCCAGATCAAGGTTGGCATCTCGCATCGCCATCAGGTAAGCCACCACGGCCTCGCGAGCGTTGCCCCCGCCCGTCCCGCCGCCGAACCCGGCACGCGAGGGCGGACGAACCCCTCGGCGCGCAGATGGCTCATCGTTGCTGATCGACTCTCGCATCAGAGCCCGATCCAGCGCCCGTCGTTCTTCCTCCAAAGCCTGCTCCCGTTCCAGCTCAGCGGCGTCCTCGGGAGTCATGGGCAACTCTTCGATCTGGTCGGGCGGCATCGGAATGTACAGCTCGTGCCCGCAGGCCGGACATTTGGCCCGAGTGCCGGCCCGCTCGCTCGTGGCACGCAGCATCTTGCCGCAGCTTTCGCACCTCAGTTCGATAGTCACAACCCGCCTCCCGTCTTCTCTGCCGCCCGCAACCCGTCGTGGAGTCTGTCCGGAGTCTACACCCCGCGGACAGTCGTTTCGGCAAGCTCAACACCCCCCACGCCCATCCACAATCTATTCTATCCCCGATTCAACGCCAAGTCTTCACCGAACACTCGCCAGCAGTTCGTCGATCGTCGTCTCAGCGGCGGCAACGCACCAATCGGCAGCCCCGTAATACACGATCACCCGGCCATCAGGCTCGGCAACCGCCCCGCAGGTGAACACGACGTTCCCGAAAAAGCCCTCCCTTTCATAAGGTGCTTCCGGAGACAAAACAGGAGCGGGCGACCGGGCAATGATCCGCTCAGGCCGCTCGCCATCAGCCAGCATCGCCCCAAGGCAATACCGCTGCGCGTCATCAACCCCGTGGTAGATCTCCAGCCAGCCTTTGGACGTCCTGAACGGAACCGCCCCCCCGCCGATCCGCCGGCAATCCCACATCCCCGGCCGCGTACCCGCCACATACTTGTGATCCCCCCACCGCAGCAGATCAGGCGACGTGGCCAGCCACATGTCCGCCCGGCCGAACATGCCCGACACCGGCCGATGATAGCACACATACAGTCCGCCGATCTTCTCCGGAAAAACCGTCACGTCGCGGTTGTCGGGAACAAAGATGATCCCCATCCGCTCATAGGTCACAAAGTCACGTGTCACCGCCAACCCCGTCGAAATGCCCATCCGCGAGATCGCCGAGTAATTGACGTAGAAGCGATCGCCGATCCGGGTGATGCGCGGATCCTCGATGCCGAATTCCTCCTCCCGGCACGCCGGAAACACCGCCGGAGTGTCCGCAACCGTGAAATTGCGACCGTCCTTGCTGCGAGCCGGACGCAGGTGCGAAATCGACGTCAGATACGTCGATCCTTGATACTTGAATACCCGCGAGTCGATCTCCTCGACATCCGGGCTCCCGCTCCGCACCCGCAACACCTCAAGGCCCTTCGAAGGATCGTCAGGGCAAAGCA